>NZ_JAVXKG010000016.1:0-64600 GCF_036647415.1 Algoriella sp. | reverse complement strand
AATTTATGTATTTTTAATCACTCAAAAAATGTATCTATTTTTCAGGACTAGTCAATGATTTAAAATACTTAAATTTATCCTATCAATTTTATTGAAAATTAGGCTTAAATATTAATAAACTAATTGAATTTTAGAATCTCAAGAAAATATAAACTAATGAAAAATATTTTATTCCTTTATTTTTTTACACTTTTGTCTTTATTATGTTTTGGACAATCCTATACATTTCCGATTTCAAACAATAATTATAATGTTATTGAATTAAAAGATGATCAAAATAAAATTAACGGTTATTTTTTAGTAAACACAAATAAAGGTTTTCATTTTGATATTTTGGATAAAAATTTAACCAAAATATCTTCAGGATCAAGTAGTGAACTTGTGCCTTATAATTTTTTAAATTTATTTAAGAGTGTAAAACTTATCAATGATAAATTATCTGTTTCAAAAATTTATTACAATCCTAATACATATAGTTTTCCTTTTGAGGCGACTTATATTTTTGATGTAAAAACTGGAGCTTTCGAGAAAATGTTTTATCAAAAAGAACAAGAATTAATCTTATCAGAAACAGAACAAAGTTTTCATCAGATTCTGAAAGGACAAAATGGGAAAAATTTATCAGAAGTTACACCAATAGCTTATAATAATAAAACTTTTTTTGTTGTTGAATCTTATGTATTACCAAAAGTGTATTTATTTTCAAGTAAAATTAGAGAAAGTAAAATTGAGATTTTAGATGGAAAAGGAAGTCCAATTTGGGAAATTTATAAAAATTATAGAGATTCATTAGAACAAAGTTTTTATAATTTAATTAGCATAAAAAATGGAAAAGTTTTTATACTTGAAAGTAATTTTGAGTCTAAAAGAAAGTTTTTAGGATCTGTTCTTAAAATTTATAATTTAGATGATGGAAAATTGATTTCTTCGATCAATGTAAATACAGAAAGCAGTCAATTTCTTGATATTTCGAGAGTTGAGGAATTTGAAGGTGGTTTTACGTTAATTGGACTATATAAATCTCCCTCAAAAAATTATAATGATTTGATAGAGAGTAAATATGCGGGATTTTATAGATGGAAATTGAAGGAGGACGGAACTACAATTTCTCGAAATTTATATGGTTGGTTAAGACTTACAGCAAAGCTTGATTTTTTTATAGGAAGAAAGGATGAAGTTTCAAATTATTTGAATCCCTTGATAAGTTTTGATACCAAAAATGGATTTTCTTTTATTCTAAAAAATGAAAGAGATGATTTGTATTCTTCACAAACAAAAAATTATTTTCTGTTAAATTTTGATTCAAAAAACGAGTTCACTTCATTTAAAAAATACAATAAAGACGAAATATCTTTTGTCGATTTCAATTATGATCAAACTAAAAAACAACTTAATATTTTAGAATTTGAACATTTAAAGAAAAATTCAGGCAATTTGAAAATAGCAAATTCGGACACTAATTTTATTTCTAAATCATTTCAATTAACAGAAGATAATGTTACCCCAAATTCTATAACAGATGATCATAAAGTTTTGATGATTTCGAAAGAAAAGGATAATTTAATATTAAATTTAGTTACAATTAATCTTTAAACCTCGTTTGTTTCAACTAATTTTGCAGAACAAATAATACAAAAGATTCTTCTCAATTATGAAACAATTTACTTCGGTTTATGATGTAGAAAACATCGACGAATTACTAAAAACTGCATTAGAAATAAAAGCAAATCCGTTTGCACAACAAGAAATTGGTAAAAATAAAACTGTTGGATTAATTTTTTTTAATCCAAGTTTACGTACACGACTTAGTTCTATCAAGGCAGCCTATAACTTAGGCGCAAATGCTTGGGTTTTGAATGCAGGTTCGGATTCTTGGACGCTAGAAATGGCTGATGGAGCTGTAATGAATGGAGATACGCAAGAACATATCAAAGAAGCAATACAGGTAATGAGTGCTTATTGTGATGTTTTAGGTGTTCGTACTTTCCCGAAGTTAGTAGATCGTGATGAAGATTATAACGAAATCATGTTCAATAAAGTAAAAGAGTTATCTTCTGTTCCTGTTGTTTCTTTGGAGAGTGCAACATTGCATCCTTTACAGTCTTTTGCAGATTTAATTACGATAGCAGAGAAAACTGGTTATACACCAGGTACACAACCAGCTAAAAAAGTAAAAGTTGTGATGACTTGGGCACCGCACCCAAAACGTTTGCCACAAGCTGTTCCTAACTCATTTGCACAATGGTTTTCTAAGGTAGATTGGGTAGATTTTACAATTGTACAACCAAAAGGATTAGAATTAGATACACAGTTTACAGAAGGAGCAATAATATCTTATGACCAAGATGAAGCTTTGAAAGATGCCGATTTTGTATATGCAAAAAATTGGTCTTCTTATGAAAATTATGGTCAACAAAACGAAGGTGATAAAGATTGGGAAGTAACAATGGATAAAATGAATTTGACAAACAACGGAAAATTTATGCATTGTTTACCAGTTCGTCGTAACGTAGTTGTATCTGATGAGGTTTTAGATTCTGATCATTCTATTGTAATAGATGAGGCAACAAATCGTATATATTCTGCACAAACCGTTTTCCACGAAATCTTGAAGAATAAGTAATTATTTCTAAAATAAAATCATAAAACTGTATATCTCGATATGCAGTTTTTTTTGTGTTATAAAATGAAATAAATAGTTCAATCAATACGATTATTCATCAATTTTACCAATTAACCTATCAAAAACAACAATTTGAAGAAGTTTATTATTGATGCCAAATTCGTACCTTTGTATAAACGATAAAAAATGGCAGAATATATCAGAATTCACCCAGAAAATCCACAAGAAAAAGCGATTGATCAAGTGGTTAAAATTTTAAAAAATGGAGGTTTAATTATTTATCCTTCGGATACCGTTTATGGGTTAGGTTGCGATATAACAAATTTAAAAGCCATGGAAAAATTGGCACGTATAAAAGGTGTAAAATTAGATAAATCTCAATTTTCTATCGTTTGTAATGACCTAAGCCATCTTTCACATTTCACATTACCTATTGATAATGGAACGTTTAGAATTTTGAAACGTGCATTACCAGGACCGTTTACGTTTGTTATGAACGCATCTAAAAACTTGCCAACAGCGTATAAAGGTAAAAAAACGGTTGGTATTCGTGTTCCAGATCATATTGTACCTCAAATGATTGTAGAAAAACTTGGAAATCCTATTGCATCTACATCTATTTATGATGAAGATGAAATTGTAGAATATACAACTGATCCTGAATTAATTTATGAAAAATGGGATAAGTTAGTAGACGCCGTAATTGATAGTGGTTATGGAGATAATGTCGCATCTACAATTGTTGATATGACAGACGGAGTAGAAGTATTGCGTGAAGGTAAGGGTAATATAGAAGATTATTTATAAGACAATTAAGAAATTTTGACAATGAAAATATTACTTTCTCCAGCTAAAATGATGAGTTTAGAAACAAATGCAAAGTGGAAAGCAACTACGCCACAGTTTCTAGATTATTCGCAAGAGGTAATGAGTGTAATGAAAGAAATGAATGCAAATGATCTAGAAAAATTAATGAAAATTTCGAGAGAGATTGCAGATATGAATGTCGAACGTAACCATACGTGGAATATAAAACCGAGCGCAAAGCAAGCTATTCCTGCTGTTTTAGCATTTAAAGGTGAAGTTTACCGAGGTTTGAATGCAGAAACATTAGACGAAAATGCAATTGATTATCTTAACAAAAATGCATTTTTACTTTCGGGCTTGTATGGTATTTTACGCCCTTCGGACAAAATAATGCTTTATCGTTTAGAAATGGGATCAAAGCTTGATGTCAACGGATCAAAGAATTTATATGGTTTTTGGAAAGAAATTTTGACACCTTTTGTAAATTCAAAACTAAAAAAAGGTGAATTCATTTTGAACTTAGCAAGTCATGAATATGCGAAGGTTTTGAATAGAAAAGAATTAAAAGCTCCTGTTATCGATGTCGAATTTCAAGATTATAAAAACGGAGAACTTAAGAAAATAATGATGTATTTTAAACATGCACGTGGAGCAATGGCGAGATATTGTGCAGAAAATAATGTACAAACATTAGATGAAGTAAAAGCATATAATGTAGACAATTATCGTTTTGATGAAAATCTATCTACTCAAGAAACTTTAATATTTACGCGTTAATTTATTAAAATTCATAAATTTACAGAGGCTACTATTTTTGGTAGTCTTTTCGTCATTTATACCTTAAAATATGACTGCTAATTTTATAGATAAACTACCCTTAAAAATAGTCTATTCTTTCAGTTCTTTGATTGAAGAATTAGAAAATTCTGAATATAATTTTGGAGAATTTAAAGTGTTTTTAGATTATTTGAAAGAAACAAAGCCAGAACTAATAAATGGTGTAGAAACTTTTGAAGAATTTGAAAAATTAGTAAAAGATGTAGAGCCAATTATCGATAAAATTATTCCAAAACCTTTGATAAAGAATAATTTAAAGGCAATAACTTTTCCTTTTACAGATAAATTTATATTTGCGACAGATCGTTTAAAAGAATTATTACATAACAAACATTCGAAACTAAAACTAACGTATTCGGATCTTGATTATGATAACATTTACAAGATTTGTTGTTGTTTTATTTTGTCAAAATATTACAATAAAAATTTATATCTCGCAATGTCAAATCAATTAGAAATAATTAATGATGAGGGATATAAAATCTATCTAGGAACAGACATTAATCATGATTATTTTTCAATTTTTCCGACAGATGAAAAGTATGAATTATCTGAAGATCAGATAGAAGAATTACTAAACAAATACGAAGACACAGCTCTTTGGATGAAATATATTCCGCTACAATCATGGATTGCAAAAGGATTTAATTTAGTTTCGTTTTTTGATAATACGACCGAAATTGCTTTATCAAAATTGAAAAGTAAATTATTGACTTATGGCGAACCATTTGATTTGGTAAAGCTTGATATAACTTCAGCATTAAAATCTATTTTCAAACTTGGCGATTTGGAGCTTGGTTTTTCTATTTATAATTCAGAAACCAGTTTATTAGAAAATAGCCCGTTGCAGCACATGACTACGAGTTTATTGCTAAATAGTAAAAATGATTTTCAAATGGATGAAGTAGCATGTGTTCATCTCGAAAATAAAATCAGTAAATCAGATTATTATGTAATTTCTAATGTAGATTCTATGTTAGAGAAGCAACCAGAAGATAAATTATTGAAAATTGTTTCAGAAAAAGGTTACAAAAGTTTGATACTTTATCCACTTAAAAATGGAGATGATTGTTTAGGAATTTTAGAAATTGCATCTAAAAAATCGGGTGTTTTTAATCGTGTTAATGCGAATTTATTACGAGAATTTACTCCACTTTTAGAAGAATCTATTTACCGTTATTCTGTCGAATTTGAGAATCAGATTAATGCTTACATTCAGACTGAATATACGTCATTGCATCCAAGTGTAGATTGGAAATTTAGAGAAAAAGCGCGCGAACATTTGGTGCATATCACAAATAGTAAGCCTAAATCTCAGGTTTCTTTTCAGAATGTGTATCCAATATATGGCGAAATAGATGTTAGAAATTCATCTTTCATTCGGAATAATTGTATGCGTATTGATTATAAAAATCAACTTGATTATTTGATACAAATATGCGAAGAACTTTTTAGACGTACACAAAAAGATAAGTTTTTAGAATATATTGACCAATTAAAAGATTTTTCGGAACGAATACATAATGTTGATAAAATTTATTTTGAGAGCGAATTATTTGATTATATCGCGATAAATATTCATCCCGAAATTCCAAAATATGTAAAAGAAGATGAAAAATCTATTATTACAGAATATCTAGAAAAATTAGATTCTACGACGGGTTTATTTTACATCGAACGCAAAAAATTTGATCAATCAATTTCGATGATCAATTCTTTATTATCAAATAAGTTAGATATTTTTCAACTAGATGCTCAAAATATTTTTCCACATTATTATGAGCGTTTCAAAACAGATGGAATTGATTATAATTTATATGTTGGAAGAAGTATTGCGCCTCAGAAAAAATTTAGTTATCAAGATGTTAAGAAAATAAGATTTTGGCAATTGCAAGCAAACCTAGCGTTAGAGCAAGCTTATAATAATATTCGTGAAAAAGTTCCGATAGAAATAGATGTAGCTTCATTAATTTTAGCAACAAATAACACGTTGGATATTATTTTTAAATTAGATGAAAAACGATTTGATGTAAATGGTTACAATAATGCTAAATACGAAATAATTAAGAAAAGAATAAGTAAAGCATTTATAAAAGATTCAACAGAAAGAATAAATCAACCAGGTAAAATTTGTGTAATTTATACGGAAGATGTTTTACGTGAAGAATACGCAGAATATTTTAAATTATTGATTGCTGAAAATTATTTGAAAGATGATATCGAATATTTAGAAGTGAATGATTTGCAGGGAATAAATGGTTTATTAGCAATTAGAGCTTCGATAAATTATAGAAAAGAAGTAACAAAATATATTGAATTAAAAGATTAGAAAATGAGCGATATAGTTTTATTAAATATCTCGATAGAAGCTACACCACAAGATATTTGGAAAGTTTTGGTAGATGAGCAAGAATTTGCTGCGTGTTTTGAGAATACAAAAATGACTTGTAATGACTGGAAAGTAGGAGAGAAGATAAAATTTGAATCTCAACTAAATGGAGAAACCATTATTGATGAAGCTTTTATCACGTCAATTTTAGAAGACGAACGTTTGCGTTACAATTATAAAAAGCAAAACTCAAACCACGAAATTGAAGTGATTTTTAGTTTGAAACCTTCTGGTAATTATACTTATTTATCAATAGAATCGAAAGATTTTGCAGATGAATACGAACGATCACATTCAGAAATAAAATGGATTAATATGATGCAAGATATTAAGAGATATGTGCAAAAAAAATAACCTTCTATTGAAGGTTATTTTTTTTGTATTTATTAGAAACCGAAGTTAATTCCAATTACTATTCTGCCAGGATCTTCTCCTTTGAAATATGATAATGTAGCTGTCACAGATTGAACTCCGTTTATCCAAATTCCACCACCCATAGATGAATGCCATTTGTTTGAGTCTTCACCATCTAGCCATACTCTACCATAATCTGCACCAACAAAAACGCCTAAACGCATTGGTACAACTGCTGTAAATCTTAAGGCGTCAAAACGTAAATCAGATGTTTGTAAAAAGACTTTATCACCTACAAATCTTCCTAAACGATAACCTCTCAAATCTTGATCACCACCTAAATTTGCCATTTGATAAAATTCCATAAAATTTCCCCAAACTGCTTTACCTTTCAGCATAGAAGCTACTGTTAATCTACCATTTGCTGAAATTTTATGAGTAAAACCAAGGTTTAATTCGGTATAGAAATGATTGCGTTGAAATTCTGATAAATTAGAAATCCATTTTGCATTTGCTAAAAATGTCATTCCTAATTTTGGCAATGATGCATTATCGTAATTCTTGAAAACATATTTAGCACCAATTTCTCCAAAATTTTGACCTTTAAAAACATCTCTATTTATACCGATATTTTGTTCACTTACAATTCGATCTTTATTTTCTTCTATTTTAACATAGCTGTAAATCGCAGAAAAATCTAAACGACCATTGTTGTTTAATATCTTAAAAATAGAAGGACCAATACTATAACTTTCTAATCGAACACGGTTATAATCCATTCCTTTTTGTTCATCATTATTAATGGTTTCGTTTCCTAATCCAAAAAAGTTTGTACTAAAAGTAGGGCTGGTGTAAGCCGCATTCAGATCCAAGTTCCATTTACCAAGCGCTTTCATAATGGTACCTTTGTATTTCGCTTCCCAACCACTTGTTGCAAAATAATAATTTAATTGCAAATTATGACGCTGAGAATAAGGTTTACGATCAAAACCATTGACAGTATACGTTGGTGAAAGACCAATTTTTATACCATCATCAGGGTTGTAACCAATATTAGGCAACATTGTGAAAAAGTTATACTTTGGTTGTGTGTAATCGTAAGTGTTTATTTCGTAGTCGTTTACAAAGTTTTTTGATGTTAAAAAAGTAGATTCAGAAGCATCACTACCGTTTGCATAATCATAAACTTTTATTCGACTAGATCGTTTTACTTCATAAATATCATCATCAACACCACCAATAAGTCGTGTTAGAATGGCATGATTTGGTTTACCATCAACTATAAATTGATCTTTACCATTTAAACCATAGACACGAATTTCTTTCGTTTCTTTTTTCGTAAACTCTTCATCAAATATTAATGTACTATCTTTTCCTGAATAGATTTTTATATTTGTTTTTCCTTTAGGTAAACGCGTTACAATAAATTTATCATCTTCATTTGTACCTTTTAAAATGATTAGTTTTCGAAGAGTTTTATTATATTCTTCTGCGAATTTTTCTAATTTTTCACGACGCTCAATAATATTATGAATTACTTCTTTATCATAATCTTGCTTAGCTTCTTCGGGAATTAATTCGAAAGATTTTCTAATATCTTCATCCGTCAAATGTTCTTGTATATAGCGAGCTTCTTTTTTCCATCCATCAAGATCAGATGATTCTAAAATAGCTAAATCTAACGGATAAGGCTCTCTGTTAAACCATTTTATGTTTTTTATATCATCTTTGTAATCTTGCATGTGACGCAAAGGTGGAATTCCCATAATAACCTTGAAAAATAAACCATCATATCTAGGAAAAGCCTGATCTCTATCTCGTGGAATTGGTTTATAAATCGTTTGACCTTTGTCTTCATAAATTCCCCAACGCCATTGGTCTTGGTGTCTATCCCAATCTCCAACCAACATGTCAAACAAACGTGCACGCATGTAGGCTTGTTTGTCGACAATAATATTTTTGTTTTTTTGAATGGCAGTTAACATGTCATCTGTACTTACAATATCTTTTGGTGTTCCGAAAACACCTTCTTGATAAGCAGACATAGGGCGTTCCTCTATCATGTACAATTCGTCGCCAAAATACTCATTATATTCTTTTAACGCTTCTTGTTTTGGTACATAATATAATTTTGGAGTAGAATGCATGATACCAATCGGTTTCATCATATCAGCAACTGCTAGAGGATAATATGGATGTGTTGTGGTATAAAAATCCATCAAAAATTTTTCTGTAAATGAGTTTTCAAATTCATCTGCAACATATTTATTTTTGAAAGCAACTTGTTGTATAAACTGAGTTGCGCTTTTCTTCACCGAACGCATATTATACTCCTGACCTTTATTGTCTGTTAATCGTAAACTTTGTGTTTGGTGACCACCTCCTTTTCGTACAGGAGTTAAGCCGCCGTATAATTCGCTAAGATTAACTGTATTTGCACTAATCGTTTGTCCGTAAGTTTTGCGATAATGTCGTCCAAAAAAGAATTTATACGGATCAGATTTTTGTGTATTTTCTTGTGGATAAACAGATGTTTCTTTTTTCTTTGGCATTTTTTTATCATCGTAAACTTGTGCCAAATACTCTTTTTTCTTTTCTGTTACTTGTTTAGAAAGTAATAAGTCAATGCCAGTTTCTGTAAAACCATAAAAGTTAACTTTAGATGCGCCATTATCATATAAATCTAAAATAGCAAAACCATTATCTCCGTAAGAAAAATCATTTTTACCGACAGCTTTTGCTGATTCACTTTTAGAGCCAGAACCACTAATAATCTGCTTTACATTATTATTTTGGATGTATTGTAAATTATGATCGTGTCCAGAAACAACAATTACATTATTTCTATTTTCGATTAATGTTGCAATACGAGAAGCCATTTCTCGGTATTTATAATTATTAACATCCTGAGGACTAAGCCCTGTTGTGCTTCTTAATAAATTAATAAATGATCCAATGATTGGTAACGGAATTTTAGAATAATCGCCCAAAGGATAAATTTGCTTTTTCAGATCAAATTGACCACCATGAGTTCCGTTTGAATATAATGGATGATGCATCGTCAAAATAGTCGTTCTATTTTGGTATTTATTTAACTGAGATTCTAATTCCTCAAAAAATGCCTCGCGTGTTTTTACATCACATTTTTCATTAAGTCCAGGATGTTTATCCCAATCTTGTAAATACCATTCAGAATCTACCGCAATAATTCCGATACTATCATTTACATTAATTTTATCTATAGGACAGCCGTCTTTTGGTAGAAAAGATTTTTTATTTGTAAGTTGTTTTTTAACTATTTTTTCTTGCTCTTTTAATCCTTCTAAACCATTTCGCCAATCGTGATTTCCTGGAATAAATAAAGTTTTTCCTTTAAAAGATTTCGCTAAATCGATTTGTAATTGTAGCTTATTTCGGCTAGTCGTATAGTCTGATTTGGTAGAATCTGGTTGAATCCCATTTTCATAAACATTGTCTCCTAAAAAAAATAAATATGAAGCAGAGTCAGCTTTACTCAATTCGGATTTTAAATTTTCTAAAGTTTGTTTTTTCTTTGGATTATCTAAATTTCCTGCATCACCGATTAAGTAGATTGATTGAATTTTTTTCCCTTCGACGTTTTGTACTTTCTCATTTTTTATATGTTGCCCATACTGTGGATGCTGTGTCGCACAAGATGTCATATATAAACAAGAACCGACTAAAGCCAAAAATGGATAATTCAGTTTTTTAATGTTTTGTGTTGGTAATAATTTCATACATTTATGCTTTAAAAGCGCGTAATGAATCCGGCCTTATCAAAAATAGAAAACTATGTTTTTAATTTATTCAAAGATAATCTTTCTTTGGATTTTACGTATCATAATTTTATGCATACTGTGAAAGTTGTTGAAGCAATTAAAATTTTATGTACAAACGAACAAATTTTGGTTGAAACACAAGAACAGTTAATAGTTGCGGGTTGGTTTCACGATACAGGTTATACAAAAACAGTACAAGGACATGAAGATGAGAGCGCAAAAATTGCAAGTGAGTATTTAAAATCTATTAATTTTTCAGAAGATTTTATAGCAAATGTAGTTGCGTATATCTTGTCTACTAAGATTAATTACACGCCCAGAAATATTGAAGAATCTATTATAAAAGATGCCGATAATTATCATCTAGGTCAGGAAGAATATCCTAAAATTTCGGAGCTTTTGAGAGATGAAATAGCAAAAGTTTGTGAGAAAGAATTTTCTGATTATGAATGGAATTTAGAGAACAGAAATTTCTTTTTAAATGTACATCATTTTTATACTGATTCTGCCAAAGATTTATGGCAAAAAGGGAAAGAAAATAATCTGATTTACACACAAAATAAAATCAAAGAAATAGAATTAATAGGAGATGTTCCAAATAAATTTGAGTTAAAAAAGAAAAAAAACGATAAAATGCAACAGCCCGACAGAGGCGTTGACACTTTATTTCGTGTAACATTAAATAATCATACCAGACTAAGTGATATTGCAGATAGTAAAGCCAATATTTTATTATCTGTAAATGCGATTGTAATTTCGATTGCTCTTTCTACATTGATTCCGAAATTGGCAACTCCTAAAAATGAATATCTTTTATTGCCTTCAATTGTTATGTTGTTTTCTAGTGTTGTTTCTATCGTTTTCGCGATTTTAGCAACAAAACCTAATGTAACTTACGAAAGTTTTAACGAAGAAGATGTTAAACAGAAAAAAGTGAACTTGTTATTTTTTGGTAATTTTTATCAAATGTCATTAGAGTCTTATGAAGAAGCAATGCAAGAATTGATGAAAGATAGAGATTATTTATACAATTCTTTAACGCGTGATTTATACTTTTTGGGAAAGGTATTAGAACGTAAATACAGATTATTGAGCATTACATATACTATTTTTATGATAGGTACAATACTGTCTGTGTTAACATTTTCGTATGCAGTTTTAACCAATACGACTTTTTAATAACGTTATAAAATAATCTAAAAAACAAATAGTCAGAAAATTACTTTTCTGACTATTTGTTTTTAACTTAAATCTGAAATTATTGTTTTTCTAAAACCTCTTTCAAATTCGCTGTACCTTGCTCAAAATCTTTATTCATATCATAAAAAAGACTCATTATATTAAAAGGATAAGGCATTTTTCCGTCAATTACCCAATTTACCTTTGTTTTATTTGCTGAAATTTCTTCAGTTGAGATATAAGATTTAGCCGCATTTGGATCATTATTAAAGAATAAATCCATATCAATACGTTTACCTTCTTCAATTTTGGTAATTACCTGTTTTCCTTCACCAACTTTATCTCCTTTCCAAGTGTATATAAAACCAACAGTTCCGTCTGTTCCTTGATAATTTTTTTTGATATTGTCTTCTAATCTAAACCAAACACCATAGTTTTCTTGATTTTTTAGATGTTTAACATAATCAAAAACCACTTTATTTGGTTTGTTAATTGTAGTTGTTCCTTCGGCATGAAAATCTTTTGGTAAAATTGCTGCAACAATCAATATCAGAACGATTAAAGCTATAATTATTCCGAAAAACCATTTTATAAACTTCTTCATATACATTTATTTAGCTGAATGATCTATCTGAAAAATACCAAAAACATTATGATCAGAATCTAAAAAATAACCTTGCCAACAACGACCAGGTATAGCAAATTTTGGCATAGCTATTTGACCTCCATTTTGAATGATTTTCTCTGCTATTGCGTCAAAATTTTCTACTTCCATTGTGCATGTAAATGCATTTGTTCCGCAATTCAGAGAAGGTGTATCTGCTGGACGTTTGAACATTCCGCCCTCAATACCAGAAGTTTCGATACGGTAATATTCAATTGGTAAACCATCTTGTTTGATGAAGTTCCAACGAAAAACATTGGTGTAAAATTCAATTGATTTTTGCGGATCATTTGCTTGAATTTCAAAATAAACGACACTATTCATATTGTGCTTTTTTATAATTAGTTAAGGTCTAAATTAATTAAAAAAAAGATTGGTTTTATAAATTGAAGAAAATAAAATGTAGAAGAGAATCGATTAAAAATGTTTAATTTTATTGTCCAAAACAAGTGAGATTATGAAAATAGAATTAAATAGAGTAAATGATGCGTCACATTATGAGGCAACTGCGCCAAGTTCGTCTGTAAAAGTGAATATTGATGGTCCAGAGTCGATAGGTGGAGAAGGAAAAGGTGTTCGTCCGATGGAATTAGTTTTGATTGCTTTGGGTAGTTGTAGTGTGTTTGATTTGAATGAAATTTTGAAAAAACAACGTCAAGAAATAGAAGATATACAAGTTGAGGTTGAAGGAAAAAGACGTGATGAGATTCCAAATATTTTTACAAATATTCATATCACATTCAATTTAAAAGGAAATATTGATTTGGATAAAGCAAATAAAGCAGCAGAATTAGCTGTTAAGAAATATTGTAGTGTACACGATATGCTTGCAAACGGAGGTATAGAAATAACTTACGAGATTAACGTAAATTAGTATTATAAATAAAAAGACCGAATTAAACATTCGGTCTTATATTTTATCTATCAGAAAATTAAGCTTCAATTTCTGATAAAGAATTTTTAAACGTTGTAATTTTTTCTAAAATAGTATTCTTAAGTTCGTCATTCACGATCTCGTTATTTTGGAAATTATCGTTGAAAAAAGGAAAAGTTGCACTTGCTACAATTTCTCCACTTGCAAACATTCCGAAATATTTTAGTCCAACTTCCATTACATTTCCTCCACCATAACTACCAGGAGAAGTACTTAATAATAAGATTTTTTTATCCTTTAAATAAGGCATTTCAATACGAGAAACCCAGTCTAAAATATTTTTTAAAGCAACCGTAAAATTACCATTGTGCTCTGCTAGACTAATAACTAAACCATCAGCCTCTTTAATTTTTTTGTAAAAATCTTCTGCTAATTGAGGAAACCCACTTTCTAATTGACGATCAATAGAGTAAATTGGCATTTCGAAATCGTTAATATCTACTAAGTCAATCTCTGTATTTTCTAGTTGACCTAATGTATAATTTAATAATTGTTTGTTGATTGAGTTTTTGCTATTACTACCTGCAAATGCTAATATTTTCATTTTATATTTTTAAATTTTGATTGTGCAAAGTTAAGGTAGAATATCTTTTAAGCCGTTGATATATGTTAGGAATTTTCAATTTATTTTTGATGGATTATTATAACACGATTTAACGCTTTTTATGCAACATTTGGGCATATTCAGTTGGACGAATTCCAGAAACTTTTTGAAAAATATTGCTAAACGAAGACAAAGAATTGTAACCAACCAACATGGCAACTTCGTACATATTATACCTATTTTCTGCAATCAATTCTAATGATTTTGTAATACGTAAAGAGCGTAAAAATCGAACATAATTCATTCCCAAATTATCTTTAAATTTTCGAGATAGTGTACGAGAACTTATTCCGAAATGTTTAGAAATTTCATCAATTGTATAGTTTTTTTCGATATTTAACATTAAAAACTGAGCAATTTCAATCAGTTTTTGATCTTTCGGAAAAGGATGTTGAATTGTAATTGGCAATTTATTCGATTCCATTTCGGGTAAAATTGCTTTTATTGCTTTTAAAAAATAATATTTTGCAGTATCTTTTTCTTCAATAATTCCATCCCAAGGTTTGGTATACAAAAACATTTCACGCAGTAAATCTTCGGCATAATAGATATTGGTTTTGGCGTAAAATTCATTTTCATTTTCTTCTGTCTTAAAATAAAAATTATACAAATCTCCATTTTTACTATAAGTTAAGATAGAATGATCTGTATTTGCAGGAATCCACATAAAACAACGTGCAGGTAAATACCAATGCTTATCGTTGATAAAAATATGGACAATTCCACCTTCTGCATAAAGTAATTGTGCTTTTTTATGCTGATGAATCTCTGTTTCTACAGTGTCCAAATAGACATGATGTAGGTAATATTCAGAGTTATTTTGATCGACTTCTTTTATAAATTTTTGATCCATCTTACGTTGAAGTTTGAATACGAATGAAATGAGTATATAGATTATTTTTTATCTAAAATATACGTTTACAAAATTATCTATTTTGGCTAGAATGAGCAAATTATTTTCTTATTTTATCATTTACGTTAGTTGTCTTTGCACGTACCTTTGCAGTAATAAATCAACAAACTTTTTAGAATTTAAAAATAGATATGATATTTAATTTAATTAGATATCAATTGCTTACGTTTTTTATAATGGTGAGTAGTACTTCTTTTGCTCAAACAAATTTAGACTATAATCAATTAAAATTGAGCGAAGCAATTGAAATTGGACTACAAAATAACAAAAAATTGCAAATACGTTCCTTGCAATCAAATGTGGCTGAATTGAATGAACGTGATTTAAAAAATGAAAAACTTCCTGATGTGGATTTTCACACTGGTTTTCATGTTTTGAGTAATATAAATCAGTATGATGATGGGTTTTTAAAATCATCAACAAAATATGCAACACCACGTATAAAATATGATTTTACATTAAAAGCAGAGATTCCGGTTTATTTGGGAGGGAAGATTAAAAATGAGGAAAAGAAAGCAGAAATAGAAACTGAAATTTCGAAGTTAAAGATAAAAAAAGATGAGCGAGAACTTCGCATGCAAATTATTACGGCTTATTTGCAAGTGTTGCATTTACAAGAACAACAACATTTGATTTCGGATAAAATACACGAAGATTCTGCCAATATTAAGCAGACAGAAATTTTCAAGAAAAATGGCTTGGTTACATATAATGAGGTTCTGCGTACACAGTTACAATTATCCAATCATAAAATGTCTTTTTCTGAATTGGATAATGAAATTGCGATAATAGAACATCAAATAAAAACAGTATTGTCTTTACCAGAAGCACAAGAAATACATGTACAAACCAATGATTTGTTTACAAACACAGAACATTTGGGTATTGTAGATCAGATGGTTTTGGAAGCGATGGAAAATAATGAAAGTCTGAAAATTGCAAAAGAAGATCTTGATCTGAAACAGTTAGATAAAAAAATAACCAAAGCAAATGTGTTGCCTAAAATAACTGCAGGTGGAGAATATGGTTTGAATTATCCCAATTTTATGTTTTTTCCTCCAGAAGAACATTTGTATCGTTTTGGAATGGTTGGCGTAAATATTACCGTTCCGTTAAGTAATTTTTTCAAGAATAAACAAAAAATGCAAATCGCGGATCAAAAAATTGAAATTGCAAAATTAGAAATCGAAGAGCGAGAAGAACAGATAACACATGAAGTTTTTACAGCAAAAAAACGATTAGACGAATCATTAGATAAAATAAAAATTGCAGAAGAAGCAATTCATCAATCCAAAGAAAATTATCGAATTGTAAAAACAAAATACGCGAACAAATTAAGTTTAATTACAGAATTAATTGATGCAGATAATGCTTATTTGGAAGCACAATCTAACTTAATTTCTTTGCAAATAAATAAACAATTAAAATACTATCAACTACAATACGTATTAGGAAACTTATAAGAATATGACGAAACAATTGACGAAAGGAGAAAAACGAATGAACAGAACATTATCTGTTATAGCATGGTTATTTATTTTGATTGGAGTAGGAGCTGTTGGTTGGTTCTACTTGTTTTCTAGTTCGCATGTAAGTACAAATGATGCGCAAGTAAGACAATATATTACGCCAGTTTCTAGTAAAGTTTCCGGATTTATCAATAAAATAAATTTCGAAGAAAATCAATTTGTACACAAAGGCGATACTTTAGTTGTAATTGACAACCGAGAATTTCAAAATCAAATTGATATTGCGCAAGCTAATTTAGAAAGTACAACAGAGTCTGTTGCAACTTACGAAACAGCAGTAGATAGTAAAGCAAGTAATGTAAATATTGTAAATGCAAATATAGAAGCTGCTAAAATAGAGGTTTGGAGAACAGAAAAAGATTTTACACGTTTCGAAAATTTAGTAGCAGAAGATGCCGCAACACTTCAACAGTTTGAAGAAATAGAAGCAAAATATAAACAAGCAAAAGCAAATCTACTGGCTTTAGAACAACAACGTAACGCTGTAAATGTAGGTACGCTAGCAGAACAAACAAAAGTTGCACCAGCTAAAACACAAATTTTACAACGAAAAGCACAATTAAATGATGCAAAACTAAGATTAAGCTATACTTATGTTATTGCGCCTTATGATGGTTGGGTTGGTGTAAAAAATATACAAGTTGGTCAATTAATAAAAGAAGGGCAAGCTTTGGTGCAAGTTGTATCGAAAGAGAAATGGATTGTTGCCAATTTTAAAGAAACACAATTAGGCGAAATTGATTTAGATAAAACAATACAAGTAAAAGCTGATGCTTATGCTACAATTGAATTTGAAGGAAAAATAGAATCACTTTCTCCAGCTTCAGGATCAGAATTTTCTTTGGTGAAACCTGATAATGCTACGGGAAATTTTGTGAAAATAGAACAACGTTTTCCTGTCAAAATTATATTAAAAGAGAGTAAAAATAATGAAAAATTACGTTCGGGAATGAATGTGGCAGTATCAGCAGAAAAATTGAAATAATATATGCAAAGTCAAAATTCTATATTCAACAAATGGGTTCCGCAGAAATTAATTGTACCAATTTTGGTTATTGCACTATTTCCACACTTGATGTTATTGACAATTTTTAGTATGAATAGTACATTTACAGCTTCTTTCTTAGATTTAGAAGTTGACGATTTACAATTTTTATTTTCGTTAGCGTATGCAACAATTGTCTGTGGATTATTTATTCATGTCAGATTTTTTCACTTTTTTAATATCCGAAGTTATTTGTTGTTTATGACCTGCGCTAGTATTATCATATTATTTGCAATAACGCTAACCAAGAATACACAACTTATTTTGTTACTTCGTTTTTTACAAGGACCAATTACGTTGTTTGAAGGTGTTATTTTATTGCCAATTCTTATGTCGCAAATAAAAAGTGATTATGCCCGTATTATTGCATATTCGTGTTTATATTGTTTTATGTTGACGGGAGATAAATTTGCGACCTCAATTGTGAAATTTGCGATAGAAAACTATGATCATAATATGATGGTTTATACAGTAATGGCAATGCATGTAATAGCTTTATTGGTTTATGTTTTCTTATTTAATCAGAACCGTATGTTTCCTAAAAAACCATTGTATCAATTAAATTTAGGAGGAATATTTTTGATGTTAATTTCATTAATTTCTGGCGCATATTTCTTGGTTTATGGAAAAAAACACTATTGGTTCGAGTCAAATTATATCACATTATCGTTTTTCTTATGTTTATTTTTTGCAGGTTTATTTATTCTTCATCAAAGAACATCAAAACGACCTTTGTTTCATTTTGAAGTATTCAAATCCGAACGTGTTATTTTAGGTATTTTTATCTTTTTTATTTTCTATTTATTACGCTCTTGTATGAGTAATATTTACCAAGTAATGGGAAGTGTTTGGAAATGGCCTTGGGAATATGTACTACAAATACAATATTTTAATGTTGCGGGATCTTTTTTAGGCATTTTAATTTCGGTGTTTTTATTGATAAAAAAGGTTGATTATCGTTACATTTTTACAATCGGATTTTTTACTTTATCTATCAGTTTATTGTGGTTTAGTTATTTATTTTTTCCAGATACAAAAGTAGACGCAATTGCGCCACCGTTGATGTTAGAAGGTCTTGGACAAGGTCTTATTTTTACACCATTGGTTTTGTATATGATTGGCTCTGTACATCCCAATATTTCGGGTAATGTAGCGTTGATAGGAACAGCAGCTCGTTTTTGGACAACAACAATAGGATTTGCAATTATGCAAAATGCAGTTTTGTATTTAACGACGAAACATCAATTTTTGATGACGAAAAATTTAGATCAAACAAGTACAATTTTTCAAGAGCAATGGAATAATTTGATGACGAAGAATAGTTCAGTTCATTTAACCAATGATTCGGTTAGTTTGTCAATCGGAGTTTTAAAAACCAAATTATACAATCAAGCGTTATTGGTAAGTAATATCGAGATTTTTAGAACTTTATTTGTTATTGGAATTGTAATGACTTTCTTTGTGTTTTTTTATAAACCTTTTAAAACAGTACTTTTCAGAAAATAAATAGTCCTAAATAGGTATAAATAATTAACCCGTTGTGCATTTTGAATTAAAATTCGTCAGTTCGAGTGATTTTTAGAAATGACACTTCGATAAACTCAGTACAAGAATGAATAAAAATTGTATCGAGAATAGAATTTTATCTTCTAAAACCTTATTCTCGATACAAAATTCTTACAGAATTTCACTCGAATTGACGGTTTAATTGCTAAAATTATCAAAATGCACAACGGGTAAATAATTAACCAAAAAGATGTTTTTCGAATAGATAAACATCTTTTTGGTTTTTATGTGTAATTGGTCTAAACTATAGATATATTGAATTATTTATTTTTTAGAATTAATTTTCATTACGTTCAAATTTATTTTTAGATAAAATAGCTTCACTTTTTTTATAATTTCTATATTTTTATCATTTGGCGTAAATGGATAAATTATTTTCCTTTTTACTCAATCTCTACCTGCATGTGTCCATGTATATTTGCACCACTTAAAACGATTAGGATTTAAAAGAATTTAATACCAATATGATATTTAATCTAATTAGATATCAATTACTTACAATTTTGTTAGTGATGGGAAGTTTTAGTTTTGCGCAAACAGAATATAATTACCATCAATTAAAACTGAATCAAGCAATTGAAATCGGATTACAAAACAACAAAAAACTTCAAATTCGTACTTTACAAACAAATGTATCCGAATTAATAGAAGATGATTTAAAAAATGAAAAATTACCTGATGTCAATTTTCACACCGGTTTTCATGTATTAAGTAATATCAATCAGTATGAAGATGGATTACTGAAATCGTCTACAAAATATAAAGTTCCCCGCGAACAATATGATTTTACATTATCTGCCGAAATTCCAATTTATTTAGGAGGAAAGCTAAAAAACGAAGAAAAGAAAGCTGAAATAGAAACAGATATTTCTAAACTTCGTACTAAAAAAGATGAACGTGAACTACGTATGCAAATTATAACGGCGTATTTACAAGTATTGCATCTGCATGAACAACAAAGTTTACTTCTTGACAAAATACACGAAGATTCTATTAATATTAAGCAAGTAAAATCGTTTCAGAAAAATGGATTAGTAACATATAATGAGGTTTTACGTACCGAATTGCAATTGTCTAATCATAAAATGTCATTTACCGAATTGGCAAATGATATTGCGATTATAGAGCATCAAATAAAAACCTTGATTGCTTTACCTGCAGAGCAAGAATTACAGATAGACACGACAGATTTGTTTACAAATACAACTCAAATTGGTTTTGTAGATGAGTTAATTATAGAGGCTTTCGAAAAAAATGAAAATCTACAAATTGCAAAAGAAGATTTACACTTAAAAGAAATTGATAAAAAGATAATCAAATCCAATATTTTACCTCGAATAACTGCGGATGGCGAATATGGTTTAAGTTATCCCAATTTTATGTTTTTTCCACCACAAGAAAACTTATATCGTTTCGGGAAAGTAGGAATTAACATTGTAATGCCGTTGAGTAATTTGTACAAAAACAAACAAAAGATGTTGATTGCTGATCGTTCTATTTCCATTGCAAAATTAGAAATAGAAGAGAGAGAAGAACAGCTTACACATGATGTTTTTGTCGCAAATAGAAAATTAGAAGAATCCATAGAAAAAATTGAGATTGCTAGAGAAGCTATAACGCAAGCCAAAGAAAATTACCGAATTGTGAAAACAAAATACGCCAATAAATTAAGCTTAATTACAGAATTGATTGATGCTGATAATGTGTATTTAGAAACTCAATCCAACTTAATATCATTAGAAATCAATAAACAACTAAAATACTATCAATTGCAATATGTAATTGGTAATTTATAAAAAAATATGGCGACAAAGCAAGTGACAAAAAGCGAAAGAAGAATGAACAGAACGCTATCTGTTTTGGCTTGGATTTTTATTTTGATCGGATTCGGTACAATGTGTTGGTTTTATCTCTTTTCGAGTTCGCATGTTAACACAAATGATGCACAGGTAAGACAATATATAACGCCAGTATCAAGCAAAGTTTCAGGGTTTATTGATAAAATTAATTTTGAAGAAAATCAATTTGTACATAAAGGAGATACACTTGTTGTGATTGATAACCGCGAGTTCAAAAATAAGGTTGATATTGCTTCAGCAAATTTAGAAAGTACAGCACAATCTGTTGCAACTTACGAAACCGCTGTTGATACCAAGGCAAGTAACGTAAATATAATTGATGCTAATATAGAAGCTGCTAAAATAGAAGTTTGGCGAACAGAAAAAGATTATATCAGATTCAGAAATTTAGTGAAAGAAGATGCCGCGACTTTACAACAATTTGAAGAAGTTGAAGCAAAATACAAACAAGCTAATGCAAATTTGAGTGCTTTGAAACAAGAACGTCTTTCTGTAAATATTAGCACAAATGCAGAACAAACAAAAGTTGCACCAGCCAAAACACAAATCTTACAACGTAAAGCGCAACTAAATGACGCAAAATTAATCATGTCTTATATATACGTTATTGCGCCTTATGATGGTTGGGTTGGTACAAAAAATATACAAGTCGGTCAATTGATAAAAGAAGGTCAAGCTTTGGTGCAAGTTGTGTCGAAAGAAAAATGGATTGTAGCTAATTTTAAGGAAACGCAGTTAGGTGAAATAGATATAAATAAGGACATTAAAATTGTTGCTGATGCTTATTCTAAAATCAAATTTGTTGGACGAGTAGAATCGTTATCGCCAGCTTCGGGTTCGGAGTTTTCATTAGTAAAACCAGACAATGCAACGGGGAATTTTGTGAAAATTGAACAACGTTTTCCCGTAAAAATAATCTTGAAAAACACCAAAGATTTGGATAAATTAAGATCTGGAATGAATGTTTCTGTTTCAACCGAAAAATTAGAATAGATTGTGGACACTCCAAATTCTATTTTTAATAAATGGGTTCCGCATAATATTATTATCTCAATTTTATTAATCGCTCTTTTACCACACTTAATGATTTTGATGATGTTTAATATGAACAGTACGTTCACTGCATCATTTTTAGATTTAGAGGTTGACGATATTCAATTTTTATTTTCGTTGGGTTACGGTATGTTTGTGTGCGGATTATTTTTACACATTCGATTTTTTCATTATTTCAATATCCGAAATTATTTGTTATTGATGACCATGCTAAATATTGTTATTTTATTTATCATGACACTTTCTATTAACACACAATTGCTTCTTGTTTTGCGTATTATACAAGGTCCGATTGCAATTTTTGAGGGTTGTATTTTATATCCAATATTAATACATAGTATAAAAGGAAAAAATTCTCGTCTAATAACATATTCATTTTTGTATGGATTTATGTTAACAGGAGATAAGTTTACAACATCTATTGTAAAATTTGCTATAGAAAATTACAATCAAAACATGATTCTTTATACGATTATTGTCTTACATGTTGTTGCTTTGTTTATTTATGTTTTTTTTCTAAATCATAACAGGATGTTTCCTAAAATACCATTGTATCAACTTAATTTACCAGGCGTTTTCTTGATGATGATTACGTTAACAAGCGGAGCTTTTATGTTGATTTATGGTAAAAAAAATTATTGGTTTGAGTCGCCTTACATTGTAGGAGCATTCATCATTTGTATTGTCTGCGCAGGATTATTCATCTTGCAACAAGTGACATCAAAAAGGCCAATCTATCATTTCGAAGTTTTAAAATCGAAAAGAGTAATAGCAGGTGTAGTCATGTTCTTCATGTTTTATCTTCTACGATCAAGTCTGAGTAATATTTACCAAGTAATGAATGTCGTTTGGAAATGGCCATGGGAATATGTGTTAAAAATTCAATATTTTAACGTTGCGGGTTCTATATTGGGTTTATATTCTGCCTACCAAATGGTAAAACGAAATGTAAATTTTCTGACTATTTTTTTAATAGGATTTATCATTCTATCGTCGAGTATGTTATATTTTAGTTACATATTTCTTCCAGATACTAGAGTAGAATATGTTACACCAGCATTATTTTTAGAAGGCGTAGGACAAGGTGTTTTATTTGCACCTTTGGTTTTGTATATGCTTAGTTCTGCAAAACCAGAATTTTACGCAAGTGTTTTACAAACGGGGACGGCTATTCGTTTTTGGACGACAACAATCAGTTATTCGCTATTACAAAATGGTTTATTGTATCTCACAACAAAGCATCAAACTTATATGACAACTAATTTTGAGCAATCAAATTCGATATTTCAAAATCAATTTGATACATTATTTTCTAAGAATAATATGACTCATTTAAGTGATGAATCAACCAGTTTAACTGTCGGAACATTAAAAGATAAATTAGCCAATCAAGCATTATTAATAAGTAATATAGAGATATTTAGAATCTTATTTGCAATAGGTTTTACAGTTGTTATTGTCCTTATTATTTATAAATTATATCGATTTTTTATAACGAAAAAATACACAACATAAAATTTCATAAAAAAAGGATAACTATTTTAAGTTATCCTTTTTTTATTTTAAAACGATGAAGTGTTATTTTTCAATTGGTCTTATTAAGCCTTCTTGTGCAACACTACATATCATTTCACCAGAACGGTTAAACAAATTTCCTCTTGTAAAACCTCTTGTGTCATTTGCACTTGGCGATTCTACATTTACTAATATCCAATCGTGCAAATTTGGCGTTCTATGAAACCAAATCGAATGATCTAAACTTGCCATCTGTGTATTCCCAAAATGTGCTTTAGACGCATGTGGTTTTATTGCAGTTGATAACAAATTATAATCAGAGCTATATGCTATTAATTGATGAATAATTGGTAAAGGTAAATTGTCAGGAACCTCATTAAAAGTTAACCAAACATTACTGAAATTTTCATAATCTTTTTTCTCGAAAGGATTAACAAATTCAACAGGTTTAAAATCAAGTGGACGTTCCGCAGAAACAAAACGCATAATTGATTTTGGTAAAACAGAGCCAAATTGTTCAGCAACATCATTCCAACTCATTAATTCTTCTGGAGGCGTTACAATAGGCATTTTTTCTTGATGTTCGTAACCTTCTTGTTTTAACTGAAAAGAAGAAGCCATTACAAAAATTGGTACATTGTTTTGTTTTGCAGTAACAACTCTTGTACTAAAACTTCCGCCATCGCGCAAATTAGCAACATCATATTGTATAGGTTGCTCTAAATCTCCAGGTAAAATAAAGTAAGAATGTAGGGAATGACAAAAACGATCTGATGGAACAGTTTGATAAGCCGCATGTAAAGCTTGACTTACAACTTGTCCTCCAAAAACGTTTGGACTTCCCATAAAAGAACTTTTTCCTTCGAATAAATTATCCTCTAATTTTTTTAATGTAATGAGATCAATTAATTCTTGTGTTGTTTTCATTTATTTGATTAAAATTTCAAATTATTTAAGACTTGCACATGTTTTTCTAGTGCAGTTTTATATTCATTTTTCATACGAGTAATTAATTCTGCCGTTGTTGGAATATCGTGAATACCAGAAACACCATGCCCAGCAGACCAAATGTCTTTCCATGCTTTGTGGCCTTCATCACCAATTAATTCGGCAAAATCTTCCTCCTTTTTTTCATTCAAATCAATACCAGAATGAATAATACTTGGTTTCAAGAAATTTGCATTTACACCAGAAATTCCGTCTGTATAAATTACATCTTCAAAAGTAGAATCAACCAACATTTCTTTGTAATCTTGTTCGGCAGAACCTTCTTTTGTAGCAATAAATCTAGTTCCGATATAGGCAAAATCTGCACCCATTGTTTCGGCAGCCAATATATCGTTTCCGTTATTCATGGCACCAGCTAATATTAAACATCCATCATAAAAAGTACGAATTTCATCAATCAAAGCAAAAGGATTTGCAGTTCCGGCATGTCCACCAGCACCAGAAGCAACCGCAATAATTCCGTCTACACCAGCCTCAGCAGCTTTCTCAGCGTGTCGTTTTTTTATGACATCGTGAAATACCAATCCACCATAACTGTGTACAGCATCTACCAATTCTTTTACAGCGCCCAAAGATGTAATAATTACAGGCACTTTATATTTTATACATAAAGCTAAATCTGTTTGTACACGTGGATTTGTTCTATTTACAATAAGATTTACACCAAATGGAGCTGGTTTTTTACCTGTTTCTTGTTCAAATTGGTTTAATTGAGTTGTAATATCAATTAGCATTTGTTCAAAATCTTCTACTTTTCGTCCATTCAAAGAAGGAAAAGTTCCACAAACACCATTTTTACATGCTTCTACTACCAATTCAGTACGAGAAACCAAAAACATTGGCGATGTAATCAAAGGTAAATCTAAACTATTTTTAAACTCTTGTATTGTCATTTATTAAATTTTCTAACGTTGGTTATTGATGCAAGATAAGGATAAAAATAAAATAGAATTTTAGGAAATAAAAATTCCTTTACATTTTCTAAATGATGATGCAAAACATTTGATGTATTTTTGCATTATAAAATTTTTTGAATTGGAAATAAGAGAGCATTTAAGACGAAATATAGTATTAGCATTACCCGTAATGATTACCCAAATGGGGCAGATTTCTGTTAACATTATAGATAATATTATGGTTGGTGGCTTAGGTGGAAAATATGATAATATACAGGACGAAGTACTTGGTAAAACTTCTTTAGCAGCGGCTTCTTTGGGAAATTCGTTGTTTTTTGCAATATTAGTTTTTGCTTTTGGTTTTAGTTTCGCCCTTTCACCTTTGATTGCCGCAGAAGACTCTAAAGGGAATAAGAAAATGGCAGCAACTTATTTTTCGCACAGTTTGGTGTTAAATGTAACGTTATCTATATGTTTATTTCTATTGATTACGTTCCTGAAACCATTGATGTTTTATATGGGACAACCAGCAGATGTTGTAGAAAAATGTATTCCTTATCTTACAATTATGACTTTTTCTATGATTCCTTTAATGATTTTTCAATCATTTCGCCAATTATCAGAGGGATTGTCGTTAACAATTCCAGTTACAATTGCTACGGTTTTAAGTAATGTTGTTAATATTACGTTGAATTATGGATGGATTTATGGAAATTGGGGATTTCCTCGTTTAGAAGTTGCTGGTGCAGCTTGGGGAACTTTTGTTGCTCGTATGGTGATGATGATTTTCTTGGTGATTGTACTATGGAATTTTAAGAAAACTAGATCGGTTTTAGAAAAGGTTCAGTTTAAGAATTTTCAGAAAATAATTTTCAAAAAAATAACAAGTATTGGAATTCCGACAGCTTTAACGTCTTTCTTCGAAATGAGTGCTTTTTCTTTAGCAGCCTTTGTTTGTGGTTATACATTTACAAATTCTATCGCAGATCAAGAATTAGCAAAAGTAAATTTAGCTGCGCATCAAATTGCAATTAACTTAGCCTCTACAACGTTTATGATGTGTACTGGAATAGGAGTTGCAGCAACTGTAAGAATTGGAAATCAATTAGGTTTAAGAGATTATAAAACATTACGAGAAGCTGGTTGGTCATGTATTATGATGGTAACTGCTTTTATGATATTGTGTGGAATTTTATTCATTGCATTTAGATATCAATTACCAACAATATATTTAGACAATCAAGATGTAATAAATCTTTCGGCACAATTGCTAATCATTGCTTCGTTTTTTCAGATGTCCGATGGTATACAGTTGGTATTACTAGGTGCATTAAGAGGAATGACGGATGTTAAAATTCCGTCTATTTTAACCTTTATTTCTTATTGGTTGATTGCTATTCCAATTGGTGTTACTTTGGCTTTGGTATTCGAAATGCGTGCATTTGGAATGTGGATTGGTTTAGGAATAGGATTAACAGCTTCGGCAATATTTTTATTGATTAGATACAATCAACAAACAAAGAAACTTATTAGAGAAAATCCTCAATCTGATATAATTTTAGAAGATAAATTAAAAAACATATAAAAATGGAATTACCAAAATTTTTATTGGCAGACAATTCAACAATGCCAAACAAAATCTTTATTTTACACACAGAATATCCTCGTTTTTTATTAGATGTAGAAACTGATGATATTGAGTGGTTTGAAGATATTTCTGAAGAAGAAGATAACGAAGAGTTTAACACAGAAATAGCAAATCTAATAGAAGATGCTTTAGATTTCTATGATCAAGAAATGGGAGAATTAGGAGAAGAAGAATAGTTCTTGATTTAATAAAATAAATGGTTTTTTATCGGTGTAATATTTACACTAAAATAATTTTTTATGCTTGCATTATAAATTTATTTTTTATATTTTGCAACAACTAAATTATTTAAAACCATGATAATAAAACGTTTATTTGATTTTCCTCAAAATCAATTACAAACTAATCCTCGAGAAGATGCATTGGTGTCTAAAGTAAACGGTACTTGGGTTAAAACTTCAACACAAGAATACGTGGGTATGGCTAATGCATTTAGTCGAGGATTATTAAAATTAGGAATAAAACCACAAGATAAAATAGCAATAGTTACTTCATCAAATCGTACAGAATGGAATGTTTGTGACATTGGTATACAGCAAGTAGGAGCTATTAGTGTTCCACTTTATCCAACGTTATCCGAAGAAGATTTTGAATATATCCTAAACGATGCGGAAAGTAAATTTATCATTGTATCTGATAAAGGATTGTATGATACAATTGCAAAGGTAAAGGATAAGGTTTCTACTTTAGTTGGAATTTATAGTTTCGATGAAATTCCAGGTGTTCCAAACTATAAAGAAATTTTAGATTTAGGAGCAGATAACTCCACACAACACGAACTAGATAATATAAAAGATATTATTAAACCAAGTGACATGGTGACGCTTATTTACACTTCTGGTACAACGGGTCGTCCTAAAGGTGTAATCTTAACGCATGAAAATATTGTTTCGGATGTTTTGATGTCTGTCGATCGTATTCCAGAATTTCCTCATCAACCAATTGCACTAAGTTTTTTACCAATCAATCACGTTTTCGAACGTATGCTAATTTATCTGTATCAATATCTTAATATAGGAATTTGGTATGCAGAAAGTATTGAAAAACTCGGTGATAATATGAAGGAAGTAAAACCACATGTAATGACGGTTGTACCTCGTTTAGTAGAAAAAGTTTACGATAAAATATACAATACTGGAGCTTCAGCTGGAGGTATGAAAACTAAAATT
This sequence comes from Algoriella sp., assembly GCF_036647415.1. Lineage (NCBI taxonomy): Bacteria > Pseudomonadati > Bacteroidota > Flavobacteriia > Flavobacteriales > Weeksellaceae > Algoriella > Algoriella sp. The sequence goes on along the minus strand of NZ_JAVXKG010000016.1, from coordinate 36,208 downwards.
TTTATGTGGGCACTTAGTCTTGTAGAAGATTATGATCCATATAATCAGAAAGGAGGATTATTCTCTTTGAAACATGCCATTGCATCAAAATTAGTATTCAGTAAATGGAAAGAAGGAGTAGGAGGAAATCTTGTGTGTATGGTTTCTGGTTCTGCACCCCTTGCAGGAAGACTTAATCATATTTTTTGGGGAGCAGGAATTCCAATTTTAGAAGGTTATGGATTAACAGAAACTTCTCCCGTTATTTCTGTAAACTCGATGAGTAAAAGTGGTTTCGGAATTGGAACTGTTGGTGCACCATTAAAAGGAATTGATGTTAAAATTGCAGAAGATGGTGAAATTTTGGTTAAAGGTCCAAATGTAACATCAGGATATTATAAAGATCCAGAGAAAACTGCAGAGGCTTTTACGCCAGATGGATATTTCAAAACGGGTGATATTGGTGTTTTACAAAACGGATTATTGAAAATAACTGATCGCAAAAAAGAAATTTTTAAAACATCTGGAGGTAAATATATTGCACCTCAAGTGATTGAAAATAAGTTTAAACAATCTCGTTTTATAGAACAAATAATGGTAGTTGGAGAAGGTCAAAAAATGCCTTGCGCTATCATTCAGCCAAACTTTCAAGTATTGAAAGATTATATTAAAATAAAAGGAATTTCAGAGCCTGCTTCAAATGCAGATTTAATAAAAGAACCTGCTATTTTAGATATTATAGGGAGAGAAATTGAAAAAATGAATCAAGGTCTTGGACATTGGGAGCAAATAAAAAAGTTTGAATTAACGCCCGAAGAATGGACAATAGATGATGGTTTGTTAACTCCAACATTAAAATTGAAACGTAAAAATGTGATGGCGAAATATATTGATTTATTCAATAAATTATACGACATAAAATAATATTTGATTAAAAAACCTCGCAATTGCGAGGTTTTTTAATGAAATTATGTCTTAAATTTTAGTTTTTGCTTCATCTAAATCAACCGTTTTTTTGATTGAAAATTCATTCAAATCTCCTAAAACTTCAATTCTTCTTGATTGATCTAATTTCCCAACTCGTAAAGCTTCATAACCATTGTCATGGATAAATTTTTCTACATCAGTATCAATATCAGTATTATCTGTCGCATAAAAAAGAACAGCTTCATTTGGTTGTTGAAATGATGCCGTAGCTAAACTATGTGCTGATAAACTACCCATAGCTTTTACTAAAGTTGCATTTTTAGGCAAGTTTTGTGCATTTATTTGTCCAGCAGATTCATTATCAGGAATTGTTTTTGTCACATTTCCTTTATCATCAACCGCTATAGCATTTGATGGATCAATAATTATTTTACCCTCCAATTCCTTTTCATACGTTGTGAATACTTCTTGAATTGAATTAAACCAAACTGCGACAACAACAATATCTGCTTGGTTTATTGCATCAGGAATTTCTGCGGCTGTAGCTAAATCTCCTAATTTATTAGAAAGAGCTTCTGCATCTTCAAGTTTTCTACTTGCAAGTATCACAGGACGATTTCCTTTTACTGTATTTGTAGCAATTGCGGTACCAATGTTACCTACGCCAATTATGGCAACTTTTTTTTCGTTTGACATGAGTAGTAATTTTAAGATTATATCATAAAGTTACCGTTTTTCTTTTTAGAAATTTAAGAAACTATGATTAGATTAATCTTCTCTACTTGTGATTTTTAATTCATTAAGATCAAGCTGTAATTCAGATTTTCTAATTTCTTCATCACTAAAACTGTTTTCTTTTCGAAATTTAAACAACTCTTTTCTTTGCAAGCCATAAATATCTAATAGGATTTGATGAAACTCTAGAACATTGTTGTGTTTTGCTTCTTTTGCTTTCAAAGAATTTAAACCTTCTACAGAGTTTTCAACCGTATTTTCTATGTTTGCTTTGAATAATTTGACAAGATGATTCTCGTTTATTTTATTCTCGTATTTATCGTTTATAATAGAAAGAGCTAAATTGTCTAATCTTAATTGTATATCCAACTGTTGTCTATCCGAAGGAATTATATGGTCTACTTCTTTTATCTTAATTATTTTAAGTAAATATGGTAATGATAATCCTTGAACAACAAGAGTGATAAAAATAACAACAAATGTTATAAAAATAATTAAATTTCTTTGTGGAAAAGCTGTTGTGTTATCAGTCATCATCATTGGAATAGATAATGCTGTTGCTAATGATACAACTCCTCGCATACCAGACCAACTTAGGATTAATAAACCTTTCCATCCTGGTGCAGGTTCTTTTCTTGCTTTCGGACTTAACCAACGAGATATATGAGTAGAAATATACACCCAAATAAATCGTAAAATTATTGTAATAAAACTAATAATTAATCCGTATTTTATTGCTTCTTCTATCGAGTATTTACCTAATCCTGCAATTATTTCTGGTAACTCTAATCCAATCAAAATAAATACTAACGCATTCATTACAAATATTAAAGTTGTCCAAACTCCTAACATATTAAGACGGGTACTACCTGTTTTGAAAATTTCATGCGAGCGATAAGAAATGAATAATCCACCACTTACAACGGCCATAACTCCTGAAAAATGAAATTGTTCTGCAGCTAGAAAAAGTAAATAAGGTGTCATTACAGTCAATGTTGCATCAATAGCTGGAGTGGTTGGTAAAAATCGGTGAATAAAATAAATAATATGTGCTCCTGCAATACCAATTACAACTCCCATTCCTGCAACTAAAAAGAATTGTCCAGTAGCTTCTTGCATAGAGAATGTACCTGTTAATATGGCGGCCAAAGCAAATTTGAAAACAATTAATGAAGAGGCATCATTTACTAAACTTTCTCCTTCTAAAATTGTCATAAATCTTTTTGGTACGCCCAAACCTTTCATTACTGTTGCTGCGGCAACTGCGTCTGGTGGAGAAACAATACCACCCAATAAAAATCCAAGCGCTAGTGTAAAACCAGGAATTAATGCAGATGATGTGTAAGCAATTACTGTAGAGGTGAAGAAGACTAAACCAAATGCAAATAAGGCAATAGGTCGTTTCCATTTCCAGAAATCATTCCAAGATGTATACCAAGCAGCTTCGTAAAGTAGTGGTGGTAAAAATATTAAGAAGATTAAATCCGGATCGAGGTGTAAAACTGGTGTTCCAGGTATAAAATTTATTCCTAAACCTGCTATTACCAAAAAAATAGGATAAGCAACTTTAATGTACTTGGCTAACATTACTAATAATAAAACAGCAAATAGCAAACCAAGGATGAGTAGTAGATTGTGGTGCATTTTTAACTTTATTTGAATAAGTTAACAAAAATACAAATTATTTATAATATTATTTTAAGATTTAATTAACAAATATATGCTCTAACATATTTTGATCATAAGTAGTATTTATCATAGATAAAAAAACCTTGTTTAAAATGAATTAAACAAGGTTGTATATTTTAAAATTAGAATCCAATTTATTCACTTTTTCTTCCACCCATTGCCATCATCACAAAGTATAATAACTGAGCTAAAGAACCAATTGCAGCAACAACATAAGTACGTGCAGCCCATTTTAAAGAGTCTTTTGCACCATCATACTCATTTGGTAAAACCATGTTACTTCCTTTTAACCAAGCCAAAGCTCTGTTCGATGCATCATATTCTACTGGTAAAGTGATAAAAGCAAATGCCGTAGTTACAGCAAATAAGAAAATCCCAATCCACAATAAAGTTGCATTTTTAGACGACGCCATTACAATCAAACCTAACATCAAAATCCATTGATTTAATCGCGAAGCTAAATTAACCATCGGAACCATTTTTGATCGAAATTGTAACATATTATAACCCACTGCATGTTGTACTGCGTGTCCTACTTCATGAGCCGCAACAGCTGCCGCAGCTGCATTTCTTTCGTTATAAACAACATCAGATAGATTAACTGTTTTATCGGCAGGATTGTAATGATCCGTTAATTGTCCTGGAGTAGAAATTACACGAACATCATTTATACCATTATCAGCAAGCATTTTCTCAGCAATTTCTCGTCCACTCATTCCGTTGGCTAAAAAAACTTTCGAATAATGCCTAAATTTACTTTTTAGTTTGTTACCAACAAACCAACTAATTAGCATGAATAGACCAATAATTATGTAATATCCTGTCATTTTATATATAAGTTTTAAATTTATTATTTATTAAGTTATTAATTGAATTTCAAAAAGTATTCCACAATACTCTTTAAGACAAAAATACATAATTTGATGAGCGAATGTCAGAGTTCTGTTTTTTATCATCAAAAAAAAATATTAATCCTGACATTTTTATACAGAAAATTTCAAAACTTACTACATTTGCAAACTATGAGTATTCGTATAAAAGAAGTAGAATCAAAACAAGATTTGGAAACATTCATTAAGTTTCCGATGAACTTGTATAAGGATAATCAATATTATGTTCCACCCTTTATTAATGAGGAGAAAGAAACATTAGATGTTTCTAAAAATCCCGTTTTTAAAGATGCTGAAGCACGTTATTTTTTAGCTGAAAAAGATGGAAAAATTGTTGGTCGTATAGCAGCAATTATCAATTGGCAAGAAGTAAATGGTCAAGAGAAGAAAAAAATGCGTTTTGGATGGTTTGATATGATTGATGATATCGAGGTAACAAAGGCACTTTTGGCTAAAGTAGAAGAAATAGGAAAAGAAAATAAGTTAGAATATATTGAAGGTCCTGTTGGTTTTTCTAATCTTGAAAAAGCAGGAATGCTAACTTTTGGGTTTGAAAAATTAGCAACAATGGTCGGTTTATATAATTTTCCATATTATCCACAGCATTTAGAAACTTTAGGTTTCGAAAAAGCGAACGAATGGGTAGAATATGAATTACCTGCTCCAAAAACTTTACCAGAAAAAGTCGTAAAATTCAACAAGATTATTCGCGAACGTTACAAATTAAGAGAATTAAAATTTACCAAAACGGCAGAAATAATTCCTTACGTTGACGAAATGTTTGATTTGTTAGACAAGACATACAGCAATTTAGATACTTATGTGCCAATCGCAGATTATCAGATAGAATATTATAAAAAGAAATATATTCCATATATCAATCCTGATTTTGTAAACTGTATTGTCGACGAAAATAATAAAATGATAGCTTTTGCTATAATAATGCCATCGTATTCTAAAGCAATGCAAAAAGCAAAAGGCAAAATGTTTCCTTTTGGTTGGTGGCACATGTTACAAGCAAGTAAAAAGAACGATTCTGCTCAGTTTTATTTAATCGGAATAGATCCAAAATTTCAAGGAAAAGGTGTTACAGCACTTATTTTTAGTGCAATGTTTGACACATTTCACCGAAATAATATCGATTTTTTAGAAACTAATCCAGAATTAGCCGATAACGAAAGTATTCAGGTTTTATGGAAAGCATATTCACCTGTGAATCACAAAGCACGCAAAACATTTAAGAAGTTAATTTCTTAATATAATTTATTGATAATGTTTGATATTCATCAATTAGATAAAGATTACACAACTTTCAGACAAGAAGGTTTTGATTCTAAATGGTTAAATTTTAACGAATTAAATCGTTATTTTAATTTAAAATCAACTCAAAAAGAACAAATTGGAACGTCTTTTTTAGGAAATGAAATTTATAAATTAAGTTTCGGAACTGGAGAAAAACGATTATTAATTTGGTCGCAAATGCATGGAAACGAATCTTCTGGGACGCGTGCGATGTTTGATGTGATTAATTTTTTTGAACAAAATTCTGAATTAGCTCAAACTATTTTAAGCAATTTGACAATTGATTTTATTCCGATGTTAAATCCAGATGGTTCAAATGTCAATACACGTAGAAATGCGATTGGTATTGATATTAACCGAGATTTTTTAGCAAAAGAATCGACGGAAATTCATGTATTATTGAATCAAATTGAAAAAGGAAATTACCAAACGTTGTTTAATTTACACGATCAACGTACAATTTTTAATGTCGGACAAACTTCTAAACCAGCGACTTTGTCGTTTTTAGCACCTTCTTATAATGTTGAAGAAGATGTGAACGAAGTTCGTCAAAAAACAATGGGAATTATCCAAGCGATGAATACAGAATTACAAAAAGTAATTCCAGGTTATGTAGGTCGCTATACATCAGAGTTTTATCCGATGTCAACCGGAGATAATTTCACCAAAATGGGTTATCCTTGTGTGTTGTTTGAAGCGGGGCATTTCCCAAATGATTATCAACGAAATGAAACAAGAAAATACAATGCATTAGCCATTATTGCTGGAATTTATTCAATTGCTACAAAAACTGATTTTCCGTTTGATGAATATTTATCAATACCACAAAATGGTCAAAAATATTTAGATATTATTTTACACAATGTTTCTGTTCAAAATGGAGAAAATTCTTCTATTATAGATTTAGGAATTTATTTTGAAGATGAATATAATGAAGAATTAAATCTGGTAGAACAAATTGCGAAGATTATAGAAATAGGAGATTTAAGAAAATTTATTGGACATTTGGAAATTGACGCAGAAAAACAGATTTATAAAGGAGTTAAGAAAAATTATCCGTTACTAAATCAGTTAGCAACTTTTGAGGTCGGAATAATAAAAGTTGAAAATGGTCAAATAATTTAATTAAAATACTTTGTAGTATAAATTGAAATGACGAATTTTAACAAAATAACAAAAACCCTACTAAAATCAATACTAAAAATAGCATGAAAAAAATATTTGCAGTTGCTTTTGCAGCTATTTTAACTTTTACAATAATGAGTTGTGAGCAGCAAAAAGTCTTAAATCGTTCGATAAAATATGAAAATGGAGAACGAATTTTGACTGGAGAATTTGAACGTTCTGCTTTACAGAAAAAGGATTATGTTGGTTGGTATCAACCAGAATTTGATTCGTATGAAGTAGAAAAAAGCAAATTGAAAAGTCTGAAAGGTTTACGCAACTACCGTTTAGAGGTTTTTGTTGGAACTTGGTGTTCGGATAGTCAACGTGAATTGCCACGTTTGTACAAAATTTTGGACGATATAAAATTTCCTCAAAATAGACTGAAAGTTTATGCTGTAAATCGTGAAAAGAAAAGTTTTTACGGAGAAGAAATAAACAAAGAAATTACACACGTACCAACAATTATTGTGTATGATAATCAAAAAAATGAAGTTGGAAGAATTGTAGAATCGCCAGTTTCGGGCTATTTGGAAGAAGATTTGGCACAAATTGTGAATGGGACACCATTGACTCCAAATTATTCTAATGACTAATCTAAAAAAAATAATACTTGTTGTAGTTGCTTTTTTGTTTGGTGGTTTGTTGACTTATTTTGTAATGAAACAATTCAAAACAGAAAATACCAGCGAACAATCGCACGTAATTGCTTATCAAATAGAACGAATGAATAAAATGATTGTTGCAGAACAAGCATATTCAGACGTTTACAATCATACTTCGAAAAAATCTTTACCAGGTTTTGAGAATATTTATTCTGCCGATAAAAAGGTAACATTATTGGTAAATGCAAAGGCACAAGCAACGTATGATTTGAAAAAAATGGATGTTGAATTGGATTCGGTGAACAAAAAAATTATCATCAAATCGATTCCTCCAGTAGAAATAAAAGTGTATCCAGATGTTAGTTTTTATGACATGGATCAAAGTGTTTTCAATAAATTTGATAAAGATGATTTGAATGGAATTAAGAAACGTGCAATAGAGCATGTAGAGAAAACCATCAATCAAACAAAATTAAAACAAGAAGCGCATCAGCAATTAATTCAGAATCTCGGCGATTTATATTTTTTAGCAAAAACGTATGGCTGGACAATAGAAGATAAAACTGGTTACGCAAACGAACTGAATAAATTATACAATTAAATAAAGTTTAAAAAAACCTGTTCTACGGAATAGGTTTTTTCATCTATACTAAAATTTGAATATTTCAATTTTTTCAATAAAATTGAAAATAGTATTTTCGCTAAATATTAAAACAAAAAATGAATTTGCGTAAACTTTTACTCCCATTTTCGAGTTTATATTGGATAGGAACTTCGGTTCGAAATATCATGTACACTATCGGAATGATGCCTTCAAAATCATTTAATATTCCGATAATCAATGTTGGGAATCTTTCTGTTGGCGGAACAGGAAAGTCGCCACACATCATGTATTTAGCCAATTTACTGAAAGACGAAAAACAGCTAAGTACATTGAGTAGAGGTTATGGCAGAAAAACCAAAGGATTTCATATCGCCAATTATTCTACAAAAGTGTATGATATTGGGGACGAACCAATGCAGTTTTTTCAACGCTTCAAAAACCGAATTATTATTGCTGTTTGCGAAGACCGTGTTTTTGGTGCGCAAAAATTGATAGAACATTATAATGCAGAAGCAATTTTGTTGGATGATGCATATCAACATCGTGCAATAAAAGCAGGATTTAATATATTATTGACAGATTACAACAATCCGTATTACAAAGATTTTTTACTTCCTGCAGGAGATTTACGCGAGAGTAGAAGTGGAATGAAACGTGCAGATATTGTGATTGTAACAAAATGTCCAGATAGAATTTCAGAAGATAAATTGAAAGAAATTTCATCTAAAATAAAACTAAAATCACATCAACAATTGTTTTTTTCGAAGATTATTTATGATAATAAAATTATTGGTGGTTTAGATAATATAGAAAAATCAACTTGGAAAAATTATAATGTAATTTTAGTAACAGGAATTGCTAAAACAGATGGATTGGTAAAGTTTGCAGAAGAAAATTTTGCAAATGTTTTGCATTTAGAATATCCAGACCATCATAATTTTAGTCAATCAGAAATTGAGTATATTTACAAACGATACGAGGATACGGATGGTAGAAAACGCATGGATAAAATAATCTTAACAACAGAGAAAGATTATATGCGTTTGATGGAAGAATCGATGATAAAAGACGATTTATACTACATTCCGATTAGTATCGAAATTAACGATAAAGAAAAATTTAATCAAACTATTTTAGAGTATGTTAAACAGAATTAATGAAGCTGTAAAGTACATCAATAATTTGTTGCCAGAGCAACCAGAATTTGTAATTGTTTTGGGATCTGGATTAGGAAAATTAGAAGATGAGGTAGAAAATAAAGTTGTAATCAATTATAAAGACATTCCAAATTTTCCGCAAGTTACTGTAGAAGGTCACAAAGGACATTTAGTTTACGGTACTATTTTAGGAAAAAAAGTATTGATGATGGCTGGTCGTTTTCACTATTACGAAGGTTATTCTATGGACGAAGTAACTTTCCCGATGCGTGTTTTTAACGGTTTAGGAATCAAAAAAGTTGTTCTTTCTAATGCTTCAGGGGGTGTAAATCCGAGCTTTAGTGTAGGTGATATTTGTTTGGTGAGAGATCATATTAACATGATGCCAGAGCATCCTTTACGTGGAAAAAACATTGACGAATTAGGACCTCGTTTTGTAGATATGTCAAAAGCGTATGACAAAGAAATGTTGAATGAAGCGGTAGAATTTGCAAAAGCAAATGATATTTTGGTTCATCAAGGTGTTTATGTAGGTTTACAAGGACCAACTTTCGAAACGCCATCAGAGTACGGATTAGTTCGTTTCATCGGTGGAGATTGTGTTGGTATGAGTACAGTTCCTGAGGTTATTGTGGCACGTCACATGGATATGCGAGTTTTCTGTTTATCTATTATTACAGATTTAGGTGGACCAGAAATTTCTTTTGATGTTTCGCACGAAGATGTCTTGAATGCAGCTAACAATGCAATGCCAAACGTAATTCGCGTTGTAAAAAGCGTAATTGAGAATTGCTAAAAAATAATTTTTAGATTATAAAATATAAACAGCGTCCGATATATTGTATCGGACGCTGTTTGTTTTAATAAAATAAAATAAAATAAAATTTGTTATATTGGGTTGTACTTAACGAGATTGAAATTTATTATTGTGGATAATAATGTTTTATGTTATTAATAAAATTAGATTATAAAAAAAACAAATGAAAAAAATATTAATTATCATTTTAATAACTTTAATTACCCTTTTTGGGTTTTATAAGTTTATGACTTATGATAGAAATTATAGTTGGTCAAAAAAAATTGAAGAAAGTGTAGAATACGCTACAAAAAACACAAAATTTACAGTTCAAAAAATTGAAAAAATAGAAGTAGAAAAAATAAAATTACCTCTTGAAAGACACATAAAAATAAGAATTCAAAAAGCATTAAATAAAGTAGGACTTATGAGTTACGGAACTGAATTTGGCACAATAATTTATTTAGTTTCTGATAAACCAAATGAAGTACTGAAAGTTAAGAGTTGGTGCTTGAGTGATCATATAATTGGAATAGAGATTAGTGAACAAAATATTGACAATGAAAGTCTTAAAGAAATTAGAAGAAATTTTGAAACTGAGTTTAATAATTACAAAATAGTTTGGTCAAAATTTTGAGAAAATAAAATATTCAGCGTCAGAGCTAGAAGATTATAATGATAAATATAAAGTCTAAAGAATAAAAAAAAATATTATTATTTATTTTCTAAAAATCGGTGAATTCGACAGAATAATAAGGTCAAATAACAAGACGAATTCACCGACAAGTTTTGAAGTGATGATTGGTTAAATCTCAACTTCTCGTTCAGTATTTATACAATTACTATGAACGATATAATCGATTAGTTTTCCATTTTCAAAGCACAACATCACGTCTTCTTCATAAATTGATGTATGCGTTAGTTGATCAAATTTTATCAATTTTCCTTGCGAAATTTTAATAATTCCAGAATACCAATTCGCAAATATTTCTTCTTTTTGAGGAAATAAATAATCTAAATCGACTTCATCAAAATTATCTAAATATCCTCTGAAATTGATTAAATAAAGCTCATCATTTCTCAATTCCCACTTTCCATAATAGCCGCGCCAACAAGTCGGCGAAGGAGGAGTGAAGTAAGGCGGATGTTTTAACAATTTAAAATAATTGTGCAAAGGTTGTTCGGCAATAAGGTATTGTTGGTTATCTATTAATAAAATTTCTCCTATTTGGGCAGTCATTTTTCTACATGGTTTACTTCAAATTTAGAAGAGCAAAATCAAATAGAAAAACAACAACACATGTTTTTTATCAAAATTGTAAAATATGACCGATAAAAATAAATATCCAAAAATTATCTAGGCTTTAATTGATAAATATATAAAAATATATTATTTTAGAATAATGCGTTCACCTTGTTTCGGAAAAATATAATTTATTTTATATGGATTATTTTTTAGTAATTCTTCTTGTATTTTTTGCTCATAATCACCTTTCGGTTTTATATGCGTTACAATAATTGTTAGGTTTTTAAATTGTTTTACACCAACTTCTTTTGCTAATTTAGCCATTTCTTCGTTCATTAAATTTGGCGTTAAATGTCCAAATAATAGATTTTCGGGTTGCGAATTAGGAAAAGAAACTTCCAGTAATAATGTTTTTAGTTTTCCTGTTTTAATTTTAGGAGCAACAGCTTTCCAAATTGTAGTAAGTTTTGTTGTTTTTTCAATTCGATCAGCACCAGTATCTCCAAAATATATAGCTGCATTTTCATTATTTTCAATTAAAATTGCTGCACTTTTCATCGGATTTACGTGACTTAATTCGTAAATTGTTCCTTTCAGATTTGTATTTTCAATTGGAAATTGTTTTCCAATTTCGGCATATTTATAACTATATTTATTCAGAACTGGAGCTTCTCCTTCATTTCCGAAATTCGCCCAAGCATCGTTCGTGAAATATTTATTTTTCAAAACATTAATCATCTCTGTAATACCATAAATAGGTTTTTTAGAATCTTCAGGAGAATTAATAATCATTCCAGAAAGATGATCCAAATGTCCATGCGAAATAAAATATCCTTTGATATAATCTTTCAAAACCTTAGCGTTTTCCACATCAAAAGTACCTTTTTCTATTGCTTTTTCTATTCCGCTATAAATTGTACCTCCGTCCAAAGCTAAATAATCAGTTGTGTTTTCTTCTCCAATCAAATAAGCGGATAAGTTACTTTCATTGCTTCCGCCATAAACGCCAAGTGGAACAACTTGTAGATTTTGACCGAATGAAAGAAATGGAATTGTAAGGCAAATATTTAAGAATATTTTTTTCATCACTATTAATTTTTGACAAATTTACAAGAACTCAATTTAAATACTTAATTATTCGTTCTGTTTATGAAAACTTTACTATTTTCACGCTTCTATTAAAATTAACGCGTAAAGAACTTTAGAATGAAATCGAAATTATCTACTAAAAATTTAAAAAATTATGCGGTTCAACTTTTAACAAATAAAGCAATTTATGCTGCGGCTATTGCAATGATTGCAACAAACGTTGATGCGCAAAAAAAACCTCTTGATTTGACCGTTTTTGACGAATGGCAATCAATCGGAATGAAAGAATTATCGAATAATGGTGCTTGGGTTGCGTATCAAGTAAATGCGCAAGAGAGTGATAATTCGCTTAACTTTTTTGGATTAAAAACAGACAAATCACTTAATTTTCATCGTGGTGAAGAAAATGTTTTTACTTCAGATTCTAAATATGCAATTTTCAAAATCAAACCATTTTATAAGGATTTGAAATTGGTAAGAATCAAAAAGAAAAAAGAAAATGAAATAGCGAAAGATTCTATCGGAATTTTGAATTTAGTAACTAATAAAGTTGAGAAATTACCGAATATAAAATCATTCAAAATACCTAAAAAAGAAGGTTCGTTTTTGGCTTATTTGTTAGAAAAAGAAGAATTAAAAAAGGATAAAAAAGATAAATCTGACTCTACAAAAACAAAAGATAAACCAAGTAAACTAGCAGGAAAAGACAAAAAAGATACACCGTTGGAGTTGGTTCTAAGAAATTTAATTTCTGGACAAAAAAAGTCTTTCAAAAATGTGACAAATTATGAGTTTAGCGAGAATGGTAAACAATTAATTTTTTCTACAAAACAAGAAAAGAAAGATAGTTTAGATAAAACAAAATATGGTGTTTTTTTAGTTAATACAGCAACATTTGCTCAAAAACAGTTGGTTGATACAATTGGAGAATTTAAACAATTTGTGTTTGACGATTCTGCAAGTAAAGTTGCTTTTGTAGGAACTTCTGATGATGAGAAGAAAGAAAATAAAACCTATCATATTTATTATACAACAACTGCGAATCAACAAGAAATCAAGAAAACGGAATTAGTAGGATTGAAAAAAGATTGGCAAGTTTCTGAAAATCGTCAACCAAAATTTAGTAAAAATTCAAACTTTTTATATCTCGGAATTGCACCAAAGTTAGCTGAAAAAGACACGACTTTGATCGCAGATGATCATGCAAAAGTTGATGTTTGGAGTTACAAAGACGATTTTATTCAGCCTCAACAATTAAAAAATCTTGATCGCGAAAAGAAAAGAGCTTATTTATCTGTTATAGATTTATCAAATCCGACAAAAGTTACTCAATTAGCCGATTTTGATCTTAATCGTGTCGAGATGATTGATGAAGGAAATTCTGATTTTGCTTTTGGTATTTCTGATAATGCGTACAGATCTTCTGCATCATGGGATTTAACTGGTCGTAAAGATTATTATAGTATCAATACAAAAACTGGACAACGTGATATTATAGCAAAAGCTTTGGTTGGAGATGTTGAAATTTCTCCTAACGGAAAATTTGCGGTTTACTATAATGGTGAAACAGGTTTGTGGTCGAGCTACAATCTATTTACAAAAGAAACAAAGGTTCTGAATAAAAAGCTAAAAGTTAAATTTTATGACGAAGAAAATGATTCGCCAACTGTAGCACAAGAGTATGGAATTGCTTATTTTACAGATAATGACGAAACTGTTTTGATAAAAGATCGTTATGATATTTGGGAATTTGATTTGGTTGGAGATCGTAAGCCAGAAAATATGACAAATGGTTTTGGGCGAAAAAATAAAATTACATTTGATATTAATAAACTGAATGAAGATGTAAAAACGATTAATCGTAATCAACCCATTTTTTTAGGAGCATTTAATAATACGAATAAACAATCTGGTGTTTATCAGACAATTATTGAGAAAGCTAAAAATCCTGAAGAACTTGTAATGTCTAATACTTGGGGTGCTCAGAATATGAAAAAAGCACTTAATGCGGATGAATATATTTATACAAAAGAATCTTTTGAAAAAACACCTGATGTTTATGTAACGTCAAATTTTAAAGATGAGAAAAAAGTTTCTGCAATTAATCCACAACAAAAAAAATATACTTGGGGAAAGGGAGAACTTGTAAATTGGAAAACATATTCAGGAAAAGACGCAACAGGTGTTGTGTATAAACCAGAAAATTTTGATCCAAATAAGAAATATCCCGTAATCGTCTATTTTTATGAAAAACTATCGGATAACTTAAACCGTTATCAAGCTCCTGCACCAACGCCATCTCGTATCAATCATACGTATTTTGTAAGTAACGATTATATTATATTTACACCAGATATTTCTTATACAATTGGTTATCCAGGAAAATCTGCCGAAGATTATATCAATTCTGGTGTAGAAGTTTTAAAGAAAAATACATGGGTAAACGGAGATAAAATTGCCATACAAGGACAAAGTTGGGGTGGTTATCAAGTAGCACATTTAATAACAGTTACCAATTTGTATGCCGCAGCTTGGACAGGTGCGCCCGTAGTTAATATGACTTCTGCGTACGGTGGAATTCGTTGGGGAACGGGAATGAGTCGTCAATTTCAGTACGAGCAAACACAAAGTAGAATAGGAAAAACATTGTGGGAAGCGCCAGAATTGTACATCGAAAATTCACCATTATTTAAAATGCCAAATGTGCAAACACCAGTGGTAATTATGCATAATGACGAAGATGGAGCAGTGCCTTGGTACCAAGGAATTGAAATGTTTATGGCATTGAAACGTCTTGGAAAACCAGTTTGGATGTTGAATTATAATGGAGATGATCACAATTTATTAAAACGTGCAAATAAAAATGATATTCAACAACGTCAAGTACAATTTTTTGATCATTATCTGAAAGATAAACCTGCTCCAAAATGGATGACAGAAGGAGTACCTGCAACAATGAAAGGAATTGATTGGGGATTCGATTTAGATGAATCAAAAAGTAAATAATTGAATATAAATTAACCCGTTATGTATTTTGATTGAAAATTCGTCAGTTCGACTGATTTTAGAAACAGAGTGAATAAAAATTGTATCGAGAATAGAATTTTACACGAACTGACATTTTTTTGATAATTTTATCAAAATACACAACGAGTTATAAATAAAGTATAAAGCGATCAATTTTGATCGCTTTATTTGTGTATTAAATCATATTACACAATAGGATTATAGTGTTAAATTTACATTCGAATTTGATTAACTAACTGAAAATATCTAATTTAAACAATTAATTGCACTGAATATGAATTCTAATAATCGACAAATTGTTTATATACATGGTTTAAATAGCTCTGCAAATTCTAAAAAGTTTAAATCTATTTTGAAAGTTTATCCATCTGCAATTTGTATTGAATGGAAAACAGAAGATAATATTAAAACAATTCTTGCGAATGCTTATGAGTATTTGAAAGGAATTATTGATGATTTGACTATAATTGGAAGTTCTACAGGAGGAAATTTTGGTTGGCAATTGCAACAAAAATTGAAAGAGAACGGAAAATCGAGTGAGTTGATTTTATTAAATCCTTTGATTGATATTTCGTTTAAATATGAAAATAATTTTCCAGAAAACTTAACAAAATATTTGGCTGATATGAATCGTTTTGAGAATACGAAAGTTTTTTTAGGCGTTCATGATGAAGTTTTAGATGTAAAAAAATCTATTGATTTTTTTGATGTTCAACAAAGAATATCTCCCGACCAAATCGAAATCATTGAAGTTGATGATAATCATCGTATTAAAAATTTCGATTCATTGTTAACGTTAATTTAATTTATAGTTTACAATTATTTAATTTAATTCTTAGATTTTTGCACCCACAACAAACATATTAATTAAAACATGAGACAAATTCTAACCTTACTGTTTATTGTATTTTCTTTTAATACATATGCTCAGACTAAAGATACAGTCGAAACGAAGAAGAAAACTGTGCAAGAATTTAAGAATATGATGTCGCCGTATTACAGTTACGGTAACGGTTTGGGAATTACTTCGCCCGACAGTCTTTATCAAGTAAACATCAGATTTCGTATGCAAAATCGTGTAAGTTATAATCATAATGATGGAGAGGAAGATAATATTGATGGTCAAATTCGACGTTTACGTTTACGTTTTGATGGTTATATTGGTAATCCAAAGTTTGGTTACTCTATGCAATTATCTTTTGCTGCAGGCGATGTAGGTAAGGCAGAAGAAGGGAGAAATACAAATATTATACGTGATGCCATGATTTTTTATTATCCAAATAAACATTGGAGTTTAGGATTTGGTCAAACAAAATTACCAGGAAACCGTCAGCGAGTTAATTCGTCTGGAGCTTTGCAATTAACGGATCGATCGATTAATAATGCAGATTTTAATATTGACCGCGATTTTGGGGTTCAGGTTTTATACAATAAAAGGAATAAAGAAAAATTTTCATATATTTTACGTGGTGCAATTTCAACTGGAGAAGGTAGAAACTGGACAACTTATAAAGATACGGGTTTAGCCTATACAGGAAAAGCAGAATTATTTCCATTAGGAGAATTTACTGATGGAGGAAGTAATTACGAAGGAGATTTAGCACACGAGCAAACTCCAAAATTAATGATTTCTGGTGCGTATAGTTATAATGACAGGGCGCACAGAACCCAAGGAATGTTGGGAGATGATATTGTAGCAGACGGAACGGCGAATATACAATCTTTGTTTTTGGATGCGATGTTAAAGTATCGTGGTTGGAGTTTTATGTATGCCTACATGAATAGAAATTCGGATAAAACATTGTTTTATAATCCAACAGATGTATCAGATTTTAATTACATTTATGATGGTCACGGAATGGATTTTCAGGGATCGTATACATTTCCAAAACATTGGGAAGTTATCGGTAGATTTTCTAAGCAAAAAGTAGACAAAGAGATTTTTGAGTTTACACCAAATGCAAATCAATATAGTTTAGGTTTAACAAAATATATTTGGGAACATGCATTTAAACTACAAGCAGAGTTTACTTATGAGCAACAAAAATTTTATAATCTAGAAAAGAAAAATAATTGGTATGCACGATTACAAATAGAAATTGGTATATAATTTCTATTAAAATTATAGATTATTTAACTTTTTAATTATTAATGTAATCTTGATAAATGGCATGTAAATTGTTAAATAAAAGTCACTAAATTTGTTATTTAAATTACCAATCCTATGCAAGCCAATAGAAAGAAGAAAAGTTTGAATCGAAATGTAGAATTCGGTACGAAGAAAATTAAATTTAAAGATGTTATAATAGTTTCTGTAATAATGTTAGTCGTATTATTCGTTTTATTACAAGTTATGAATTAAAATATATAAAAAAATCCCTCTGTTTTAGAGGGATTTTTTTTACTTTTTATTAATCGAAACTAATTTTGAATCTTCTTTACAGACATCAAAAGTAAATTCGTAATTCTTTGTTTTATCTTTACTTTCATAAGTCGCATAATATTCTCTACATGGAACCTGATCTTTTTTAGATTTATCAAAATCAACCTTACTTTTAGCAAACAATTGTTTTTTCAAGAAAACAGAATCTAAACTCTCTGCTTTCAAAAAAGCTTGTGCTTCTGGAGAAAATGATAATCTTTTAGAGTAAGCTTCATCTAAAACTCTTGCATTTGGAAAATAATTACAAGAAAAGGCTCTTGGACCAAAGGCCATAGCTATAAAAACCAAGCCAATTCCTACGCCCATTCCAAACTTCATAAATCTTTGCGTTAACGTCATATAATCAATAAATTAATATCGTGAAATGGTAAATCAAACCAATCCCCTAAATTCTTTTTTACAATTCTACCTTTGTACAAATATACACCATTTCTTACAGTTTTATCCGTTTGTACCACATTTGAGAAGCCAGATTCTTCGGCAATTTGTAATAAATAGAATAAAAAATAATTGCTCAATGCTTTGGTAGACGTACGCGCAACGCGAGAAGTTATATTAGAAACGGCATAATGAATTATATCATTCTTAATAATTGTCGGATGATCGTGTGTTGTTAATTCAGAAGTTTCAAAGCAACCACCTTGGTCTATACTTACATCTATAATTACAGCGCCAGGTTTCATATTCTGAACCATCATTTCACTAACAACGCAAGGTGTTCTTGTTTCGCCACGCAATGCACCAATTGCTAAATCGCAACGACGTAAAGCTTTTCCTAATTCCTTAGGATCTATTGTAGAAGTGGAAACACGTTGCCCAATATTTTGTTGTAAACGTCTTAATCTTGTCAAAGAATTATCAAAAACACGAACCGAAGCACCCAAACCTAAAGCCGTTCTTGTTGCATTTTCTGCAACTGTTCCCGCTCCAAGAATTACAACCTCTGTAGGGCGGACTCCTGTTACGCCACCCATCAGAATTCCATTTCCGCCATTGGTAGAACACATTAACTCACTTGCAACCAAAATTGCAGTTGTACCAGCAATTTCGCTTAATAAGCGAACTACAGGTAAGTGGTTTTGTTCATCTCTAATAAATTCAAAACCAACAGCATCAACACGTTTTGTGATTAATTTCTGAAAATATTCGCGTTTTAATGTATTTGTTGGTACAGATGAAATGACTAGTGTATTTGGTTTTATCCAATCTATTTCTTCTAATGTTAATGGACCAACTTTTAGAATAATTGGTTTTTCGAAAACGGCTTGTGTATTATATGAAATTTCTGCACCAGCTTCCGAATATTCTTTATCAGTATAGTTTGCACCTTCTCCAGCTCCAGTTTCTATGGTAACTAAATGACCATTATTAACTAAAATTTCGACTGCATCTGGAGAAAGGCAAATTCTTTTTTCTTGATTATTTGTTTCTTTTGGAATCCCAATATCAAATCGGTCTTTTTTACGAGGAATTTCTAATCGCTCGGGCTGAGGAATTAAATCTTCCTGAGAAAAAGGCGTAAAAATATTTTTTCCGTCCATAGTTTAATTGAAATTTATATGACGTCTACCTTCAATATTTTCTATTGTTATAGTATGATGTTCGTCTGGTATAAAGTTAGCAATTTTATTTGGCCATTCCATTAAACAATATTGATTTGAATATAAATAATCTTCAATTCCAAAATCCAGTGCTTCTTCTTCATGGTTTAGACGGTAAAAATCAAAATGATATACCTTTCCATTATCGGTATCATATTCATTCACAATAGAAAAAGTAGGGCTAGATACTTCATCGCTTGTACCTAAAACTTTTACAAATTCTTTGATAAAAGTTGTTTTCCCAGCTCCCATTTCTCCTTCGAAAGTGATTAATTTATGTTTTAGTTGACTAAAAATTTCTTTTGCAACTTCTGGTATTTCGTCTAAAGTATGAATTATAAATTCCATTAATTTTTTGGTGTTAAAACAACCATTGGTATTATTATTTCTTCTAATGAGATACCACCATGTTGATAGGTATTTTTATAATAATTAACAAAATGATTGTAATTTTTTGGATACGTTAAAAATAAATTTTCTTTTGCAAAGATATACTTTGACGTAACATTTACCTTAGGTAAAAAGAATCTTTCTGGCTGATCTATCGCCAAAACATCTTTCGGATCGTATTGCAATTGTTTTCCTAATTTGTAACGCAAATTTGTGCTTGCTTCTTTATCACCAATAACTTTAGTTGGTTCTTTTACGTAAATTGTTCCGTGATCGGTAGTTACAACAATTTTCATTTTTTCATGTGCTGCTTTTTTTACAATTTCCATCAAGTATGAATTTTCAAACCAGTGTTTTGTGATTGATCGATAAGTTTTATCATCTCGAATCATTTCTGCAACAATTTTATTGTCCGTTTTGGCGTGAGATAAGATGTCGATAAAATTATAAACGATTACATTAAGGTCATTATTTTTATAATTATTAAAATCATCCGCGATTTTTTTCTCGAAATCTGAATTTAATATTTTGAAATAATTGTACGATAAATTTCCTAAACCAAGCTGTTTTAGTTGCTCACCCAATAAATCTTTTTCGTACATATTTTTGTTTCCTTCATCAGTATCATTTAACCAATATTGGGGATACTTTTTTTCAATTTCTAATGGCATCAAACCAGAGAAAAACGCATTACGAGCGTATTGTGTAGCAGTTGGTAAAATGCTGTAATATAAATTTTCTTGTTCCGAATTATAATAACGATTAAAAATTGGTTCAATAACTTTCCATTGATCGTAGCGTAAATTATCAACCAAAATCAACAAAACTTTTTCGTCTTTAGATAACAATGGTTTCACTAATTCTTTGAAAACCGTGTGCGACAATATTGGTCTGTCATCCTCATCATGTAACCAATCTTCATAATTGCGCTCTATAAATTTGAAAAAAGCCGCATTTGCTTCACTTTTCTGATTTTCTATGATCTCAGAAAGTGCTTTGTCTTCAATATTTTCTAATTCTAATTCCCAGAAAACTAATTTTTTATAAATTTCTTGCCAATCTTCATAATCACGCGCATTCATCATATCCATTGTGATATTTCTGAATTCTTGTTGGTAATTAATCACCGTTTTTTCTGAGATAAGTTTAGAAGAATCCAAAATCTTTTTCAAACTCAATAATATTTGATTTGGATTAACGGGTTTAATCAAGTAATCTGCAATATGAGAGCCAATTGCATCTTCCATAATATGCTCTTCTTCACTTTTTGTAACCATAATTACAGGAAGATTTGGGCGTAATTCTTTAATTTTTGGTAAAGCTTCCAAACCGCTAAGACCTGGCATATTTTCGTCAATTAATACAGCAGAAAAATTTTCTTTCTCAATTTCATCTAAGGCATCAGTTGCATTATTAATCATTGTTGTTTCATAGCCTTTTTTCTCTAAAAAAAGTTGGTGTGGTTTCAATAAATCGATTTCATCGTCTATCCATAAAATTTTTATAGCCATATCTGTATTTTTATGTTGTTGTAATTGTTTTCTTATTTTTCTTACTATTTCCAAATATAGAGATAACGGAAGTGTTAAAATCTAAATTGTTTGTTAAACTAAAACTTTGGAAATGCTAAATATTTAAACGGTTAAATAGCATAAATCTGTCCAAAAAATTAATCGTATTAAAAATATTTTTCTCAAATTGATGATTTATGGTAAAGTCGTGTTAATGATTGACTATATTTTATATCTTTGTTAATAAATTTTTTACGTTTGAATTCATTAAACAATAATAAGTTAAAGGTAGTCAATGATCCAGTACATGGATTTATTACAATACCTAACGAACTTATTTATCAAATTATTCAACATCCCTATTTTCAACGTTTACGACGTATTTCTCAAACAGGTTTAACAGAACTTGTTTATCCCGGAGCTCGACATTCTAGGTTTCATCACGCATTAGGTTGTATGCATTTAATGCAAAAAACCTTGAATATTTTGAAACGAAAAAATGTAGAAATCTCTCCAGAAGAAGAAAATGGCGCTTTAATTGCCATTCTTTTGCATGATTTAGGTCATGGTCCTTTCTCACATTCACTAGAACATTCTATAATTAACGGTTTACATCATGAAGAAGTTTCACTTCGATTGATGCAAGAATTAAATCAAATTTTTGAGAATAAACTTTCAGTAGCAATTCAGATTTTCAAAGGAGAATATCATAAAAAATTTCTTTCTCAATTGGTATCTAGTCAATTAGATCTTGATCGAATGGATTATCTGAAACGTGATAGTTTTTATACGGGAGTTGTAGAGGGAAATATTAATCCCGAACGTATCATTTCGATGATGAATGTTTCTCAAAATGAATTAGTCATAGAATCAAAAGGAATTTCATCTGTCGAAAAATTTTTGATGGCACGTATGTTTATGTATATGCAAGTATATATGCACAAGAAGTCGTTTACGGCAGAAAATTTCTTGATTAGTGTACTAAAAAGAGCAAAAGAATTGGTGAAAGGAGGAGAGAAGTTATTTGCAACTTCTGCTTTCAATTATTTTTTACAAGACAACGAAAAAGGAAATTTATCGCGAAAAGGATTAGAAATTTTCACACAATTAGATGATAGTGATGTTTTATCTTCGATAAAAGAATGGCAGTTTCATGATGATTTGATATTGAGTAAATTATCTCGAAGTATCATTGAACGTAAATTACCAAAATCATTTTTGATGGATAAAGAATTGACAGATGCAGAATTATTTGTTGAAAAAGAACGTGTCAAAGAATTTTTTAAAATTGATGACGCAAGTTATTTTGTAGAACAAACTACGATAAAAATAATTCCGTATGATAAATCAAAAAATCCAATTAAAATTTTATTTAAAAATGGGGAAGTAAAAGAAATTTCTAATTCAGAGAAAAGCTTATTAACACAGTTTTTACAACAAGAAATAACAAAATACCATTACCATAGTATAAAATGATAAAAGAATTTGACAAAAAAGTTAAATAACTTAAATATTCATTTTATAAATTTAAGAATAATTATTAGTTTTGCAAACTATGAAATTTAAAGCTGCAGAGATTGCGCAATTATTGCAAGGAACCGTAAAAGGGGATGCAAATGTAGAAGTTTCGACCTTGTCGAAAATAGAAGAAGGAACAGAAGGAACGATTTCGTTTTTAGCAAATCCGAAGTACGAGCAATTTATTTATACTACAAAAGCATCTATTGTTATTGTAAGTAAAGATTTTGTGGCTACTGATGCTATATCATCTACATTAATTGTAGTAGAAGATGCCTACCAAGCATTTACGCAATTATTGCAACATTATAATACGATCAAAAATAATAAAGTTGGAATAGAAGAATTTGCAAAAATAAATTCGACGGCACAGCTTGGAGATAATGTATATATTGGAAGTTTTTCTTATATTGGAGCAAATGTTTCAATAGGAAATAATGTAAAAATATATCCAAATGTAACAATTGGAGATTACGTTAAAATTGGAGACAATACAGTTTTATATTCAGGCGCACAAGTGTATAATGAGTGCGAAATAGGAAAAAACTGCATCATTCATTCTAATGTAGTAATTGGAGCAGATGGTTTTGGATTTGCACCAACTGCAGATGGTTCTTTTGAAAAAATTCCTCAAATAGGAAATGTTTTAATCGAAGATGATGTAGAAATAGGAGCAGGATCTACAATAGATAGAGCAACAATGGGATCTACTGTAATCCGAAAAGGAGTAAAATTAGATAACCAAATACAGATAGCGCATAATGTACAAATAGGAGAGAATACTGTAATTGCTTCACAAACAGGAGTAGCAGGTTCAACTAAAATTGGACGTAATTGTATGATAGGAGGACAAGTAGGTATCGTGGGACATTTGACAATAGGAGACTTTGTACAAGTGCAAGCCCAAAGCGGTATCAACGCAGATGTAGAGAGTAATACACAATTGTATGGTTCGCCAGCAATTGACGCAACGAGTTTTAGAAAGTCGTATGTGCATTTTAGAAAGTTTCCAGAAATTGTGAAACGTATCGATAAGTTAGAAAAAGAAAACAAACAAAAGTAAAAGTTAATGTCTGATAAACAAAAAACTTTAGCGAAAGAAGCTATTCTAAAAGGAGTTGGTTTACATACAGGTAAATATGTTAGTTTAACATTTAAACCTGCAGATCCAGATGTCGGATTTGTATTTGTAAGAACAGATTTAGAAGGGCAACCTCAAGTAGAGGCTGATGCACAATATGTGGTAAGTACTGCAAGAGGAACAACTTTAGAAAAAAAAGGAGTTAAAATACATACAACAGAGCATGTTTTGGCAGCTTTGGTTGGTATGGATATAGATAACTGTTATATTGAAATAGATAATGCAGAACCTCCAATTATGGACGGTTCTTCAAAGTTTTTTATCGAAGCAATAGAGAGTGCTGGTATAATTGAGCAAGACAAGGAAAGAGAATATTACAGAATTAAAGAAATTATATCGTATGTAGATCCAGAAACAGGATCAGAAATAACAGCGATACCGTCAGATGATTATCAAGTAACAGCAATGGTAGATTTCGGAACAAAAGTTTTGGGAACTCAAAATGCAACTTTATCATCAATCAAAAACTTTAAACAAGATATCTCTGAAGCACGTACATTTTGTTTCTTACATGAGTTAGAACATTTGTTAGATGCAGGTCTTGTAAAAGGTGGAGATTTGGACAACGCAATAGTTTACGTTGACAAAGAAATAACACCAGAAACAAAAGAAAAACTGTGCAAGGCATTCAATCGTGATGATGTATCAATCCGTCCAAACGGAATTTTAGATCATTTAACTTTACATTATCCAAACGAAGCAGCTCGTCATAAATTATTAGATGTGGTGGGAGATTTAGCTTTGGTAGGTAAAAAATTGAAAGCAAAAATTATTGCAACAAAACCAGGACATCATACAAATACTAATTTTGCGAAAAAATTAAGTAAACAAATCAAATTAGCGCAACGTAATAAGGTGCCTGAATTTGATTTAACTGTAGAACCTGTTTACGATATCAATCAAATCATGAAATTGTTGCCACATCGCCCACCATTTTTATTGATTGATAAAGTAATCTCTAAATCACCTACAGGATTAGTTGGTGTAAAAAATGTGACGATGAACGAACCATTTTTTGTTGGACATTTCCCTAAAGAACCTGTAATGCCAGGCGTTTTACAAATAGAGGCAATGGCACAATTAGGTGGTCTTTTGATTTTAGGAGAATTAGAAAATCCGCAAGAATATTCGACATATTTCATGAAAATTGAAAACGCAAGATTTAAACGCAAAATTGTTCCAGGAGATACAATTGTATTTAAATTAGAGTTAATCGAACCAATTCGTAGAGGGATTGTACATATGCAAGGAATAGGATATGTAAACAATCAGATTGCTGTAGAAGCAGAAATGATGGCAGTTATTACAAAAGAATAATTAAAGAAATGGAAGTTATGAATCATCCGATGGCATACGTTCATCCAACTGCGATTTTAGGTGAAAATGTTACAATTAGCCCTTTTGCATCTGTTTATGAAGATGTAGAAATTGGCGACGGAACTTGGATTGGTCCCAATGTAACAATAATGCCAGGATCACGTATTGGTAAAAATTGTAAAATTTATCCAGGTACGGTTATTTCTGGTGAACCACAAGACTTGAAGTACGAAGGAGAAAAAACGTTAACTTATATCGGAGATAATACTACGATAAGAGAGTGCGTAACAGTAAATAAAGGAACAAATGCTTTAGGTTATACAAAAATCGGAGACAATTGTTTGATTATGGCAACTGCACATATTGCACACGACTGTGTAGTAGGTAATAATGTAGTTATTGTAAATGCAGTAGGTTTAGCTGGTCATATAGAAGTAGGAGATTATGCTTTTATTGGTGGTTATAGTGCCGTACATCAATTTACAAAAATTGGTGAACACGCATTCATAGCAGGCGCAACACAAATCCGTAAAGACGTTCCTCCTTATGTAAAAGCAGCAAAAAATCCTGTAGCTTATGCAGGTGTAAATGCTATTGGATTAAGAAGAAAAGGATTTACTTCAGAGGAAATCTACGAAATACAAGGTATTTACAGAATTTTATATCAACAAAAAAACAATGTATCTCAAGCTGTAGAACAAATCTTAGAAAAATTCCCAGATTCGCATTATCGTGAAATCATCTTGAATTTTATAAATACAAGTGATCGTGGAATTATGAAAGGTTATAGCTCGGGTGTTTAATCAAAATAACAAATAAAATAAATGGCAACAACTTCTGATATCAGAAAAGGTTTATGTATCGTTTTTAATAATGATACCTATAAAATTATCGAATTTTTACACGTAAAACCAGGTAAAGGCCCAGCTTTTGTTCGTACAAAATTAAAATCTTTGACAAACGGAAAAGTATTAGATAATACATTTTCTGCAGGTCATAAAATTGAAGAAGTTCGTGTAGAAACACGTAACTACCAATATTTATACGAAGATGATAATGGTTTCCATTTCATGAATAATGACGATTTTTCTCAAGTTTATTTAAATAAAGGCTTGATTGATAATTCTCAATTTATGAAAGCTGGTGACGAAATAAAAATCATATTCCGTGCTTCAGACGAAACAGCTTTAGCAGCAGAATTACCAAACACTGTAGTTTTGGAAATTACATATACAGAACCAGGTCTTAAAGGTGATACTGCAACCAATGCAACAAAACCTGCAACAACTGAAACTGGAGCAGAAATTCGTGTTCCTTTATTTATCAACGAAGGTGATAAAGTAAAAATCAACACAGAAGATGGTTCTTATGTAGAACGAATGAAATAATATTTTTTATAATATATTTTTTAAAATCCCTCTTATATAGAGGGATTTTTTTGTTTATGGAGAATTTGATTATACTACTAAATAGTAAAATGAAATTAAAAATATTTTGATTAATTTTTGAAAAAGATAATAATTAGGAATTAATTGTGGAAAAATGAAAACTATTTATAAAGTGTTAAAATTCAAACTAAAATAATTAAATTTAAGGTTCACTAAGACATGTTTAATAGATTATACTAATGAAGAAAAAGAATCTTTGGATAATAACAATTTTGATGATAATGATATATTTATCTATTCCGACAGTTCACATTCTAAAAACAAAATGGAATGAAAAGGAGATTAATAATCAAATACCAAAAGGCTTTACAAATGATGCAAGTCAACTTAATTTGACTAAAATTGATACAATAATTCAAGTTCCTAATAATAAAAAAGAGATTGAAATTCAACTCAAAAATGTTCTAAAGTATGCAAAAGAAAATAATTTGAAAATTTCAATTGCAGGCGCAAAACATAGTATGGGTGGCCATACAATTTATCCAAATGGAATTCTTCTTAATATGCTCCCTCACAAAGAAATGAAACTTGATACTAAAAACAATATTTTGACAATTGGTTCTGGTGCTTTATGGGAAGATGCTTTATTGTATTTAGATAAAAAAGGAAAATCTATTGCTATAATGCAAGCGTTCAGTTCTTTTTCAATTGGAGGATCAATAAGTGTAAATGGACATGGTTGGCAAAAAGATTCACCACCTATTTCTTCAAGTGTAATTTCTTTCACTTTAATGAAAGAAAATGGTGTGATTATAAATTGTAGCAGACAAGAAAATTCAGAACTTTTTCAATTAGTACTTGGTGGTTACGGTTTATTTGGTGTCATTTTAGATATTAAGTTGAAAGTTGTAGAAAATGAAGCATTACAATACAAATACATTCGTCTAAACCCAGAAAATTACGTTAATTATTACAAAAAGTACATTTCAGAAAATCCAAATGTTAATCTTGTATTTGGTAGATTAAGAATTTCTGATAAACATTTTTTAGAAGAAGCAACATTAAATTTCTTTGAAAAAGTTGACGTAAATATTCCGACTTTACAAATAGAAAAAAGTACCGAAACTCAAAGACTAGTATTTAGAGGAAGTGTAGATAATGAATATGGAAAACGACTTCGTTGGGATTTAGAAACAGGAATGAATAAGGTTTCTAAAAACGAAATTTACTCAAGAAATGAGCTTTTAAATGATCATGTTTCATTAATTGAAAATAAAGATCCTTCTTCAACAGATTTACTTCAAGAATATTTTATTCCTGAAAGAAATTTCAATAAATTCATTACTGATATGAAACCTATTTTACAAAATTCAAAAATAGATTTGCTTAATATAACCATCCGTGGTGTTCATCAAGATAATGATAGTTATTTGAATTATGCGCGTGAAAATGTTTTTGGTTTTGTATTGTTATTCAATCAAAAGAAGACAGATAAACAAGAAGTAGAAATGAAAAAATTGACAAATAAACTTGTAGAGGTCGCATTAAAAAATGAAGGAACTTATTATTTGCCATATCGTTTACATATTGATAAAGATAAAATGAGAAAATCTTACCCGAATGCAGATGTATTTTTTCAATTAAAATTAAAATATGATCCTGATGAATTATTTAACAATAAATTTTATCAATACTACAAATAAAAATGTAACTTAAAAATAAAATTATGGCTCAAATTAATCCTTACATCAACTTCAATGGTAATACCGAAGAGGCATTCAATTTTTACAAATCAGTTTTTGGCGGTGAGTTCGAAATGATTATTCGTTTTAAAGATATGCCAAATCCAGAAATTCCAATTTCAGAAAACGAAGCAGATAAAATAATGCATATAGCTTTACCTATTGGCAAAAATGTCCTAATGGGTAATGATGTTCCTGAATTTATGGGTAAAGTAAATGAAAATGAGAACAGATCTAAGATAGCTGTTAGCGCAGAAAGCAAAGAAGAGGCAAATAATATTTTTAATAAACTTTCTGAAGGTGGAAATATTGAAGTACAAATTGCTGAGAGTCCTTGGGGTTCATATTTCGGAATGTTTAGAGATAAATATGGTATAGAATGGACTGTCGATTTTGATCCAAAATATTAAAAATAGAAATTGATTTTTCTATTTTTAAAAACTATTAATTTCTCATAATTATAGAAGTAAAACCGCTGTGTATTTTGCTAATTTTAGCAATTAAACCATCAATTCGAGTGGAATTCTGTAAGAATTTTGTTTCGAGAATAAGGTTTTAGAAGATAAAATTCTATTCTCGATACAATTTTAATTCATTCTTGTACTGAGTTTATCGAAGTGTCATTTCTAAAAATCACTCGAACTGACGAATTTTAATTCAAAATGCACAACGGGTTAATCTACTAAAAAAATAAGATGTAAAATATATTGTTTATACAGCTTTACAATCAAAAATATTCATATTTCTACTGTGAAAGATTTTGATGATTCGTCATTCCGTTATAAATACTATTAGGACGACGAACGGTATCATTTATCAAAAAAATATTTACTTTAATTTACCATTATTCGGATTCTTATAATCTAACCACCAATCATCAAGTAAGTCTAAAATAGGTAATAATGTTTTACCAACTTCACTCAATTTATACTCCACTCGTGGAGGTGTTTCGGCATATATTTTTCTACAAATAATTCCATCTCGTTCCAATTCTCTCAATTGAATGGTCAATGTAGTTTGAGCCATATTTTCCATATCGCGACGTAATTCTCCAAATCGTTTTGGGCAATTAGTTGAGATAGATTTGATGATTAATGCCTTCCATTTTCCACCAATTATCTTGAAAATTCCATTTGTACCACAACAACTTGTATATTTTTTTACATTTTTTTCTTCCATAATCACTTCATAATGTGTATTAGTACAAAAAACGATACTATGTGCATCTTTTATAACTACTTGATTAGTTGATTTTTCAGAAGTAAATTTAGCCTATTAAATCATTAAAATCAGCTAAAATGAAATTAAATATAAAAGATATTTTTAAAATTTTTATTCTTTCAATCGGCATTTTTTTATTTGTGTTAGATCTTTTTATCATCAATGTTTCTTTGCCAAGTATTCAACATAGTTTGCAATTATCAAATAGTAAAACGCAATGGATAATCATTTTATATATCATCGGTTATGCCAGTTTGTTGATTAATGCAGGTAATGCAGGAGCTACTTTTGGGCGCAAAAAATTGTATATTATAGGAATGATTGGCTTTACTTTAGCTTCATTAATTTGCGGATTATCGGACAATATTTATATGCTTTTGGGTGGGAGATTATTACAAGGAATAAGTTCTGGATTGATGGTTCCGCAAGGCATTTCTTTGATTTCTATTCTTTTTGATAATCAACAAAAAAGAACAATTGCACTTGGTATTTATGGAAGTTTTGCTGGAGTTGCATCTGTTTTAGGACAATTTTTAGGCGGAATTTTACCAGATCAAAATTGGATTGAAGAAAGTTGGCGATTGATATTTTTAGTTAATATTCCGATTGGAATTTTTGCTATTGCAATAACATTTTTTATCATTCCGAAAGATGTTATTAATATCAAACAAAAAGTATTGATAAATAAGGTTATTCAATTATTTTTTATATTAATTCTTCTCATTTATCCATTAATTGTTGGCCCCGAATTGCAGTGGTCTTGGTGGGTTTTAGTTTTATTAGTCATTTCGATTGGATTTTTGATCCTATTTATTAGGAGAGAAAAAAACTTATTTCAACAACAATTACCGTCTTTTATAGATTTTTCGTTGTTCCAAAATAGAGTTTTTAACCTTGGTTTATTTGCAGCTTTAGCCTTTTATATGGTGCAAGACGCTTACTTTATTATTAATTCAAATTATCTTCAAAATTATAGAGAATTTACTCCAACAATGACCGGGATTGCATTTGTTTATCAAGGAATTGGCTATGTGTTAGCGAGTTTAATTGCGAGTCGTTTGGTAGATAAAATGGGAAGAATTGTTGTTTTAACAGGATTATCAATTATGATTATTGGTTTGGTAGCGCATTTAATTATTTTTGATCAATTACAAATAGAAATCAATCAAGTTCATCTTTTATTTTTCTTTTACGGAATTGGTTGTGGAACCGTTTTGCCGTCATTGATGACTTTAGCGCTTCGTGATTTGAATCAATCTTTGATTGGCGTTGGTTCAGCACTTTATTTGACGGTTCAACAATTATCAATTTGTTTAGGAATTGCATTTATTGTAGGATTATATTTGAATCATTCAAATCAATTATTTTTCAATTTTTCTCAGATTTCCGGCGCTTATGGTTATTCAACTTTAGCATCAATCCTTTTACTTTTTTTGGTTGGTTTTATTATCAATCGATTATTTTCTCGTACAAAAACTAATTTATAATTAACTTCATATAAAAATTACAAGATGAATTCTATTTTACAAAACGATCTTACCAATTTAGAAGCCGTATTGCAGCTGACGAAAGAATATGGCGTAGATTTTTTGAAATCAATTAATTCTCGACCAACATCTACAAAAGAAAATAATATTGAGTTAGAAAATAAACTTTCTATTGATGGAATTGGTGCTGAAGCTTCTCTGGCTGAATTTATTCAACGTTTTGAATCTATTATTGTAAGTTCTACAGGTCCGCGTTATTTGGGTTTTGTAACTGGAGGTTCTACGCCTGCAGCGATTGTTGGCGATTGGTTGGCAACTATTTTCGATCAAAATTCGCAGACAATAAAAGGTCAAGGAGATATTTCGGCAAATATAGAATTCGAAACAATTCAGTTATTATTGGATTTATTTAATCTTCCAAAAGATTTTCTTGGCGGATTTGTAACGGGTGCCACAATGTCCAATTTTACTTGTTTGGCTGTGGCGAAACAATGGTTCGGAAATCAATTAGGAAAAGATTTTGCTAAAGATGGAATTTCAGAAAAAGTGACGATTTTTTCAGCAACGGCGCATTCTTCTTCAATCAAATCCTTGTCAATGTTAGGAATTGGAAGCAATAATTTGATTAAAATTAAAACTCTTGAAGGAAACCGAGAAGCCATTGATATTGAAGATTTAGAACAAAAAATTCAAGAATTAAATACAAAACCATTTATCTTAATTTCAAGTGCAGGAACTGTAAATACGGTAGATTTTGATGATTTTGAAGCGATTTCTAAATTGAAAGAAAAATACAATTTTTGGTGGCATATCGATGCTGCTTTTGGCGCTTTTGCTTCTTGTTCTTCAGATTTCAAACATTTGATTCACGGTTGGGAAAATGCAGATAGTATCACTGTTGATGGGCATAAATGGCTAAATGTACCTTATGATAATGCATTTTTCTTTGTGAAAGAGCAACATAAATTATTACAAATAGAAACTTTTCAAAATACAAATGCGCCTTATTTGGGCGATCCATTGGATAATTTTAATTATTTAAATTTTCTTCCAGAGAATTCCAGACGATTGCGTGCTTTACCCGTTTGGTTTACCTTGAAAGCTTATGGAAAAAAAGGTTACCAAGAAATCGTTGATAATTCAATTCATCTAACACAACAATTAGGTCAATTTATTGAACAAAATAATCATTTAGAATTGTTAGCTCCTGTACGGCTGAATACCGTTTGTTTTTCATTGGTTGGAGATGAAAATCAAGAAAAAGTAGCTCCATTTTTGTTAAATATAAACGATTCTGGAAAAGTTTTTATGACACCAACTGTTTACAATAATAAAAAAGGAATCCGAGCTGCTTTTGTGAATTGGCGTACAACAGAAACTGATTTAGAAATTGTAAAAGAAGTTATTTTAGAGGAATTGAATTTGATTAAATAAGGTTTATTAATATGAAGTTTTTTTCTTTAAAAATCTAAATTTCTCCTGAAAACTACATTAATGGAGATTATTATTTTGTTGAATTGAATAACAATTGAGATTAAATATTTTCAACAAACTTTTCAAAAGTAAAACTAATATCTCGCCTTTACAGTTTAGGGCGGGAATGAATTGATATTCTTCTATCCGTTGTAAAAGTTTTCGTAAAGTTTCAATTTTTCAAAAAGAGATCAAACTAGGCTCTAAAATAATCAGACGTTTATATTTTACTGTCCGGAATTTTGGATCCCAAAACAGTTTCTCTATAATCTATTCCCCATTGTGCAATCGAATCAATAATGGGTTCTAATGTTCTTCCAAAATTGGTTAAATCATACTCTACCGTAATAGGTTTTGTATTCAGAACAGTTCTCGTTATCAGATGATTCATTTCTAGATCTTGCAACTCTTTAGATAACATTTTAGAGCCTATTCCTTCAATTTCACGTTGCAAATCCATAAAACGCATTTTTCCGCCATACAACAAAGTTCCTAGTATATGTATTTTCCATTTTCCTGTGAGTAAGCCCATACTATCTTTTTCGGCATTGGTTCTAAATCTGCAAAATGCAGGTGCTTTATATTCTGGTTTCATATTTTTTTTATAACTAAATTACTAATAATACCATTACAATAATACTTTCCTAAAGGAAAGCACTTTCTAATAGGAAACGAATGGTAAATATACTGTAAACTGTCTTTTACTTTGTATTAGATTTAAAAACAGAATATTATCAATTTTAAAAAATAAAATTATGGCAACTAAAGCAAAACAAGTCGTAGATAAAATGTTTGAAGTATTTGCACAACAAAATATTGATGCAATTGTTAATAGCTTTTCTGATGATGCTGTGCTAATTCATCACGGTACGCAAATTATGCCAAGTGCTAAGTTTGTAGGAAAAGCTGGAGCTAGAATGTTTTTTGAGTATAATATCAATGCATTAGACGTTGTTTATTTTAATACGAACGAATTTATTGAAGCTGGAGATGATAAATTATTCGTTTTGGGTAATGAACATTTTATATCGAAAGAAAACGGCTCTGAAATGAAAAATCGATGGATCCAAATTTACACAGTTACCAATGGATTAATTTCTAAAATGGAAGAATTTGCTTCATCTGCTGATCCTAAAGAATACGGAGGAAACGCTGGCGGATTATAAATCGATTGATTAATCCATAATCGAAATTCCTATTTTGTTTTTACAGATGAAATAGGAATTTTTTAAAATATAAAATATGATATTGATAACAGGAGCAACCGGAAATTTAGGTTCTAGCGTGATCGCTCAACTTTTAAAGGTAACGACAAAAGATAAATTTGTAACAACTTCTAGTAATGAAAATGGCGTAAAAAAATTAACCGAACAAGGCGTAAATTCTCGATTGGCTAATTTTACGGATACAGCTTCATTAAATAAAGCTTTTCATGGTATTGAGAAAGTTTTGTTGATTTCTACGATGGATCAAAATCGTTTAGAACAGCATAAAAATGTGATAGATGCTGCTAAAAAACAAGGCGTAAA
Organism: Algoriella sp.; assembly: GCF_036647415.1. Classification (NCBI taxonomy): domain Bacteria; kingdom Pseudomonadati; phylum Bacteroidota; class Flavobacteriia; order Flavobacteriales; family Weeksellaceae; genus Algoriella; species Algoriella sp. Next base: position 2,237 of record NZ_JAVXKG010000016.1, on the reverse strand, counting down.
ACATATTGTTTATACAAGTCTTGCCATCAAAAATATTCAAACTTCTGCTGTGAAGGATTTGATGATTAGTCATTTTCAAACAGAAGATTACATCAAAGCAAGTGGATTGACCTATACAATTCTAAGAAATACGATGTATGCAGATGCTTTAGTTCAAATTTTAGGAGAAAACGTTATAAACCAAGATATAAATTTACCTGGTGGAAACGGAAAAGTTCCGTACGCTTTGCGTAGAGAAATGGGCGAAGCTACTGCCAATTTATTATTGCAAGATGGTCACGAAAATAAAACCTACAATATTACTGGTTCGCAAAATTTTGGTTATCAAGAAATAGCAACTGCATTATCGAATTTTACAGGTAAAACGATTAAGTATAATGATATTTCAGAAGTGGCTTTGAAATCTTTTTTAAACCAAATTGGTTTCCCTGATTTTGCAATTTATCTACATTCAGGTACAATTTACGACATCAAAATGCATCAGTACGAACTAGAAAGTAATATGTTAGAAACTTTATTGGGACGATCAACAGCATCACTAAACGACTTTATCAAAGAATTATTTAATTTATAAATTAAACAAAATGAAATTAATAGAAGCATTAAACTGGAGATACGCAACGAAACGTATGACGGGCGAAAAATTAGATGAGGAAACGGTAAATCAAATTATTGAAGCAGCTCGTTTGGCTCCAACTTCAGCAGGTTTGCAACCAGTTCATTTGTATGTAATAAGCGATCAGGAAACGAAAGCTAAAATTCAACCCATTGCATTTGGTCAGCCTCAAATTGTAGAATCTTCACATTTAATCGTTTTTACTTCTTGGGCAACTATTCCAGATGAAGAAATTGATAAAGTGTACGAATATACCAATGCACAACGGGGTATATCTAATGATAAAACTGCTGATACGGTTGCTAATTTGAAACAATTATTTTCTACTTTCAGCGAAGAAGAACAATATCATCATACAGCAAAACAAGCACATATTGCTTTCGGTATAGCAATTGCTGCTGCAGCCGAACTGGGTGTTGATGCTACGCCAATGGAAGGTTTTGATAAAGCAAGAATAGATGAATTCTTAGACTTGAAATCTAAAAACTTAAGATCGGTTGTGTTACTTTCTTTAGGAAAACGTAAAGTTGATGAAGATTGGTTATTGCCTTTGAAAAAGATTCGTCAACCAAAAGAAAAATTTATTACAGAGATTAAATAATTTTTACTCACCTACAACTACCAAACTAAAAAATAATATTTAAAAAAAATCAGCGGTTTCTCAGAACCCGCTGATTTTTTTTAACAAACTTTTCAAAAGTAATAACCAATATTTCGCCTTTACAGTTTAGGATGGAGATGAATTGAAATTAGGTTTCTGAAACAAGTAAATTTTTAGTCGATATTATTTTAATAGTTTAAATTATTATCGTAATATTACGATGTTAATATTGAAAAACATGGGACTTACTAAAACAGAGATATTTACTGATGAACAAAACAAAATAGCTATGTTATTTAAGGTTTTGGGACATCCTGCAAGAATAGCAATTCTACAATATATCATCAATCAAAAAGATTGTATTTGTAATGATTTAGTTGGTGAATTAGGATTGGCACAAGCTACAATTTCTCAACATTTAAAAGAACTAAAAAACATTGGTATTATTCATGGTTCTATTGAAGGTAAGTCTGTTTGTTACTGTATAAACGAAAAAGTTTGGAATGAGATTAAAAAAGAGTTTCACATCTTTTTTGATCAAGATGTTAATATAAAACAATGCTGTTAAAGGCTTTTTTTGTAAAAGATATATCGTTATATCGCAATATATGATTTAGATAAATAAGAATAATTCATTCATAATATTCAATAAATAAAATAACTCACATTAAAATAGTATGAAACTATCAGAAATAAAAGATATTTTACCAACATTAGAAAATGTTGAATTTCAATTAGAAAACGGAACATTTGTGCCAGAATATTTTCACGTTACGGAGGTAGGTCAAATCACTAAAAATTTTATTGATTGTGGTGGTGTAATTCGTTCAGAAAAAGTAGTCAACTTCCAATTATGGAATGCAAATGATTTTGAACATCGTTTAAAACCTAATAAATTATTAAATATCATCAAATTATCTGAAGAAAAATTGGGTATGGAAGATGCTGAAATCGAGGTAGAATATCAAGCTGAAACGATTGGTAAATATGATTTGGATTTTAATGGTAGAAATTTTATAC
>NZ_JAVXKG010000015.1:0-66529 GCF_036647415.1 Algoriella sp. | reverse complement strand
TTCTTGACATAAAAATACCCCCAAATAGTGTCTAACTTTTTGGGGGCAGTCTATTTCGAAGAGGCTTTTTTGTTTAATCCTCGATTAATTGTTCTGCAAATTGATTATATTCTTGTTCTTTTTGAAGTTTTTTTAGTTTCCAAAACCAATAAATTGCTCCGATAGGCAAAGCAATTACAACATTCGAAAATATGGAATAATAACTAAATCCATATCCAAGAAATTGAAAGTTAAAAAACTGAAAATCAAAACCTTCTAAAGGAAAATATTTTATCGTTGGAAAATTCAGAATTATTAATACGATGTATTTTAGCCATTTACGTTTTAATTGACTTTTTCTAATCATATTAAAAACATAAATATTGAAAATAGGAATTAGTAAACCTACAAGTAAAATGATGTAAAACATTATCATAGATGGTAAAGGTTTGTTCGAGAATTCGGGTTCAACATTTAATATCTTTTTTGAATTATCATCATAAATGAATTTTACAAAACCAAATTTTTTATCATTTTCAAATAAATAATTTACATTTGTTGAATTGGGAATGGAATTGTTATTATTCGAAAAATGTTTTCTTGCTTCTAAAAAAGTAAATTTTACATCCTTTCCATATTGAGATATCATATCTGTATGAAATTGATATAGACCCTCATTTAATGTGTTTTTATCCATTTGCTTTAAGCCTTCGTGTTCTAAAGCAAATAAATTAACACTTTCATTAATTTTACCATCCATAATATTATTCAAAAATTCAACAGAACTTTTCTTATATTCTATTGTATCATAATAAAATTGACATGAATTTGTAATTAAAAATAGGATAAGTAAGAGGAATACGTTTTTTAAATAGAATTTCATAATTAGTTTTAATTTAGAATGATAAAAATACTAAATTTTGGATTGTATATTTATAAGTTGGTTACTAAATTAAGATATATCTTTGCATACTTATTTTAGATACAAAAATGAAAATAGGAGATTTACTAAAAAAACAAAATCCAAACGATAAATTTAATTTAAAACGTTTTCATGATGCGCAAAGTTTTGTGTATGATGAGATTTTGATGGAAGTACATGCAGGTAAAAAACAATCTAATTGGATGGTTTTTATGTTTCCTCAAGTTTTAGGTTTAGGATCTAGTGATTCTTCAAAAGAGTTTGCTATTTCGTCAAAAGAAGAAGCCAGAGCTTTTGTGAAAGATGAGGAATTATGGCAAAATTATTTAGAAGTTTTGTCTGTATTATTAATGCGTCATAAGGGGACAATACCTCAATTAATTTTTGGTAAAAATGATGCAATGAAACTGAAATCAAGTTTAACCTTATTTTGTTTCATTATGCCAAAAGAGAAGATTATACGAGATGTTATAAAACATTTTTATGCCGATCAAATGGATAAAAAGACATTAGCATTAATCAAAGGATTTAGTAAATAAAAAACCACTCAATTGAGTGGTTTTTTTGTTTATTATATCGATGTAATTATTTTTTGATAATTTTCTTCGTTACATCTTTTCCATCGATTGTCGTTTTTAAGATATAAGTACCTTTTGGCAATGATGAAACATTGATTTGTTTTTGGTCTGAATTTAAAACTTTTTGTCCAGCCATATTGTATAAAATAGAAGTAGAAACTTGTCCTTTTGTTTCGATGTTAATTACATCTGTTGTAGGATTTGGGTAAACTTCAAATTTTGTTGTGTTAACTTCAGATGTTCCTAATTTTGGTAATGAAATCATGAATGAAACTGGTCCGTTATCAGTTCTTCCAAGACCAACAATTTTTGAACCATCTTTAGACATTCCTAATGGTAAAGCGAATGTAATTCCTAAATCATCATATCCAAGAGATTTTACATATTCGTTTAATTCAACACGTCCAGTTTTTTCTGTCCAAATAAATCCTTCACCCATTGCTGCAGGTCCTGGCCATGGTCTGTAAAATCCTACAATAAGACTACCGTCATTATTGATAGCTGTTGCTGCTCCATTAAAATAGAAACTTTGGTCTGGATGTTCTATTTTTTGCACACCAGTTTCTTTGCTGTAACGCATTGCGATATCTTCACCTGTTGCACCAATCATCCATTTTCCGTCACCAGAAACACCACCTAGTTCAAGAACTTCATAACCTTCTTGGTCTAAAACTTGATTTCTTACACCGTTTTCCCAATATACACCCCAACGATCAAAATCTGTATCATGCCAACCAACTACAATTTTACCATCATCACTAATTCCGTTTGCACGTGAATAATATTCACCATCAGTTTTTAAATCTGTGAATCCAGTTGTCTCGTTCCAAGTTACTCCATGAAAGCTACGATCATGAGTTTCAGCTAATCCTGAAATATGTTTTCCATCTGTACTCATTCCCCAAACAGAACTTATTTCTTGACTAGGTCCTCCAATTCCTCCTAAGTATTTCCAAGTATCAGATTCAATATTATATATAGACATTTGATTGACACCATCTTTTGGATTTGCAACCATCACGGCTATTTTTTTTCCGTCAGCTGTTACAATTGGGTGACCTCCGTTTGAAGTATCAGCAGCCAATTCTCCTAATAATTGGATTCCTTTTTCTTGTGTCCAGTAAAAATTATTGTCTTGTGTATTTAGAGTTACAACTTTTCCGTCATTAGATGCACTATAAGCTACTTGTCCATCTCCTATGACATAAACTTGTGCGCTTGCATAATTAGAACCAATAAGTAATGCCGTTAAAAATGTTAGGTTTTTAAGTTTTGAGTAAACTTTTTTCATAATATATATTTCTGTGTTAATTAATCTGAAGTTAAAATTATGCTTATTAGTTTTAGATATAGTTATTTTAAATAACAGCATGTTATTTTCTGAATTTTTAAAATGTAAAACTTTGTTATTGATGATTTTATTTAATTTTTTGTTTAAATGCTTTTAAGGAAATTCTTTGAATTAAATAAAGAACTTTTGATTGTTTGGGAATTAATAGAAACAAAAACGTCGAAAATTAATTTTCGACGTTATATAGATTATTAAGAATAAATTATTTTTTTATAATTTTTTTGGTGTTTTCATTTCCATCAATTATTGTTTTTAGGATATAAGTTCCTTTTGGTAATGAAGAGATGTTGATCTGTTTCTGATCTGAAGCTAGAACTTTTTGTCCAGCCATATTGTATAAAACAGAAGTTGATAATGTTCCTTTTGTTTCAATATTAATTATATCTGTTGCAGGATTTGGATAAATAGTGTAATTCGTTTTATTCACTTCAGAAGTACTTAATTTTGGTAAGGAAATTAAAAACGAAACTTCTTGTGTATCCGTTCTACCAATTCCTACAATTTGAGTTCCATCTTTAGAAATCGCATAAGGTAGAGCAAATATAATTCCTAAATCATCATAGCCTAAGCTTTTTACATATTCGTTAAGCTCTACGCGTCCAGTTTTTTCTGTCCATATAAATCCTTCTCCCATAAGAGGGTGACCTGGATAAGAACGATAGAATCCTACAATCATACTACCATCATTGTTGGTTGCAGTTGCAGCTCCTACAAAAAATGGATCAGCATTGGGATGTTTTATTGGTAAAACACCAGTTTCTTCGCTCCATCTCATTGCATATTCAGCAGAGGTTCCTAGTAACCATTTTCCATTTCCAGAAACAGATGCAATTTCGCCTACTTCATATCCGTCAGCGTCTTTAATTATATGCTGAACTCCGTCTTTCCAATAAGCACCCATTCTTGTTCCGTACGAATCATCTTGCCATCCAGCAATTATACGTCCATCTTCACTTGTGCTATTTGCTCTTGAAGCTCGTGTATTAACAGTAGATCCTAGGTCAATAATTTCGTCATTTATCCATTTTACAGCATGTCCCGCACCACCTTTGGTATTTGCTAAACCTACAATGGTAGAACCGTCTCCGTTCATTCCCCAAACAGAACTTGTTTCACTATCAGATACAATGCCAAATCCTCCTAGATATTTCCACTTTTTTGTTTCAAGATTATAAGTTGCAGTTTGGTTAATTCCTGTATCAGGATTCATAACATTTGTAGCAATTAGTTTTCCGTTTGCTGTTACAGTAGAAACGCCGCCATTATATGTTCCTGGAACAATACTACCTAGTTGTTGAATACCGTCTTTTTTGGTCCAATAATAATTGTCAGCATCAGTATACAATACAACGACATTTCCGTCATTTGACACACTAGTTGCATATTCTCCACTTCCAATAACATAAACTTGTGCATTTGTTTTTGTACTAATAAACATCATTGCTACAAGGCTTAAACCAAATAGTTTTAAGTAATTTTTTCTCATTCTGTATTTTGTGTTAATTGTTTGAATGATAAAGTTATAGTTAATTTTATTCGATTTTTAAATATTTTAGTTTACGGGTTATTGTTTCTGTTTTTAGAAAACGTAATTAATATATAGTCAATTATTTAGGTGTTTTTAAGGCTTTAATGATTTTAAAGTATATTCATTGTTTTAAGTTATAAGTTCTTCTAAGTATATTAAAAAAAATTAACATAAAAGGAGGTGTGTTTTATGAAGTAAAATTTATTTAGAAAAAATCTGATTATTTTTAAATTGAAATGGAATAGTCGTTTTTCCATCCGTTATTTCTGCCATTAAAAGATCTTTATCTTTCCAATATTTAATAACCTTAGGAAAATCATTGTATTTATTTTCTACAGAAAATTTATTTAATCCAAATTCAATCAAAATAAAATCTGTAGAAGTTGTTTCCTTTTCCATTTTTACTTTATAATACCATTTGTTGTTTTCTTTGATTAGAGTTATGTATTCTTGCCAAATTGTATCATTATTTTTTAGCGTAAAACTATGTCCGAGATATGTAGTAGGATTTTCTTTTTGCCAGTTCTCTAAAGTCATTTTTCCTTCTTTTTCATTAGTACGAGTCCAATTTCCGATTAAAAAGTCAAAATTTTGTTGATTAGTTTGATTGCTTTTACAAGCAGATAAAATAATAAAACTAAAAAGTAGATAAAAAATATTTTTCATTAGAAGTCTTTTGAAGTAATTTTTAAATCTAATAAAAAAAAAGCAGATAATTAAAAACCATTTAGTTAAATGATAACTAAATGGTTTTTAATTTATATTTATTTAATAAACTATATTTCCGTTACAAATTAATGATTTTACATCCGAAATTCTAGAGACTGCTTCTGCAGAGCAGCTTGCATCAACAAAAACTAAATTTGCTTGATCATTCACTTTTGGCCATTTTTGTACACCTTTATCATCTAAAGGTAAAATATTTCCCGTTGCTAATTTTAGTGCGCGAGATAATAAAAATTCTGTCGAATAACCGTATAACTGCGCCATTAAATTTGTTTTTTGTAAAACACTTCCTGTTCCAAATGTATTCCAATGATCTACAATACTATCATTACCCGTCAAAACTTCTACATTATATTTGTATAAAGTTGGAATTGGCATAATCAATCCACCAAAAGGAATAGTAGATACAATACCAATTTTTGCATTTGCTAATTTTTCGGCAATTTCTTCTTGCTTTTGTTTTTCTAATTTTCCTAAAACAAACGCATGACTAACATAAGTTTTACCTTTTAATGAAGGATTCTCATTCACTTTATCAATCAGATATTCAACAGTTTTCAGACCAGATTCTCCTGATTCGTGCAAGTGGATATCAATTCCTTTTTTATGGTCTAAAGCTAATTGAATTGTAAAATCCATAGTTTTTTCAATTTCTCCATCAATAGAAAAAGGATCAAGCCCTCCAATAAAATCAATGTCCATTTTAGCAGCTTCTTTCAAATATGGAACAGAATCGGTATAATAAACACCATGTTGTGGAAAAGCGACTAATTCTGTGTTGAAACCGTTTTTCTTATTGTCAATTGCTTTTTGAAGATTTTTTAAAGCATCTAATTTTACAGTTGGATCAATATTTACATGACTACGCGCAAAATATGTTCCTTTAGACTGTAAAAGTTCTATTAATTTTTCGGCTTTTTCGGTAGAATTCTTTAGTATTTCAGGTAAAGTTTGTTGCTCTAAAGCAATCATTCCTTTTACACCGCCTTTTCTTTTGCGAACTGCTTGCCATTTATCTCCATAAAAAGTTTTATCTAAATGAATGTGCATGTCTTTAAAGGCAGGTAACATTAAAAAATTTTTAGCATTTATTGCATTAGAATTTGGTTGATTTTCAGAAATTTTAGTAATTTTTCCGTTTTCTATTTCAATACAAAATAAAGCGGTTTTTGTTGCAATAACTTCTCCTTCTTCATATTCGAATCCAGTTTCTAATTTTACATTTTTTAACTTCATTTTTTTAAAAGAACTTATGTTTGTTGAATCAACTAGTGTTGATGCAGTTGCAATACTTGGGATTAATCCTAAACCCGCCATTGCTAAAGCAGAATTTTTGATGAAATCTTTTCGTGATATGTGATTTGAGTTATTCATGATTTGAATGTTTAAAGCAAAAATAAGCGCATTAAATCTAATAACATTGGATGTTTTATAACACTACTTGTAAAATTTATTAGTTTTTTAGTTGATTTATAAATAGAATAGACCAAAATCAGAAAAAAATTGAAGAATATATCTATAAAAAAAGTTAAGGTATAATTCTTGTACTGAAAAACTGTCTATTAATTTTGCATAATGCAACGATCAACGAAGTACAATTTTTTTCAAAATATAAAAAAGTTTTTTAATTTTTTCCAGAATCTGTTAAATCTATTAAAGTTAGTTTTATCGGAAAGACAATTTTTATATTTATCATGTATTTTAGTTGCAATTTCTTCTGCTTTGGCGGTTATCGTTTTAAAAACTTTTGCCCATAACGTTTTAGAGTTTACACTTCATGTTAGTAGCCTCTTGAAACTTCCTTATGTTACAAGTATTCTACCGATTATTGGTATTTTATTAACCGTATTTGTTGTTCAGAAATTTCTAGATGGGTCGATAGAAAAAGGAACAGCTCAAATTATGATTGCAGTTGCAAAAAAGTCAGGTATAATGCCCAAAAAGCAAATGTATGCTCAAATTATAACGAGTTCGTTAACCGTTGGTATGGGTGGATCGGCGGGTTTAGAATCGCCAATTACAATAACAGGAGCAGCATTTGGTTCTAATTATGCACAGTATTATCGTTTCAAATATAAAGACAGAACATTATTATTAGCTTGTGGAGTTGCTGCTGGTATTGCAACGGCTTTTAATGCACCAATTGCAGGAGTTTTATTTGCAATAGAGGTTATTTTGGCTGATATGAGCGTTACCGCTTTTATACCGCTTTTATTATCGTCAGCAACGGGAGCTTTAATCGCAAATCTTACGTTGAATAAGAGTATGTTACTTTCCTTTCGCTATGCGCTTGGTTTTGATTATCACAATACAATTTTTTATATATTATTAGGAATTTTAGCAGGATTTGTGTCAGTTTATCATGCCAGATTATTTCGGAAAATAGAACATAAAATCGGTAGTTATTCTAAAAATGTCTATTGGAGGGCAATTGTAGGATCTGGTATTCTAGCTATATTGATTTTCTTTTTTCCAACATTATTTGGGGAAGGTTTTGATGGTATAAAATATTTGGCAAATGATGAAGCAGGTTTTATTTTAAATAATTCATTATTAGAATCCTTTAAAACAAATCAATGGGTTATTTTAGGATTTGTAACCGTAACCATGTTAATTAAATCTATTGCAACTGGCTTAACATTGGGGAGTGGAGGAAATGGAGGTAATTTTGCACCATCACTTTTTGTAGGATCATATTTGGGATATGTGGTTGCAAAATTTATAAATTTAATAGGTTTTAGAGAAGTTCCAGTCGGTAATTTTACAGTAGTAGGAATGGCTGCATTATTAAGCGGATTATTTCATGCGCCGTTAACAGCAATTTTCTTAATTGCAGAAATTACAGGAGGTTATGGATTGATTATTCCATTAATGTTGGTTTCGTCAATCAGTTTTGCTATTGCAAAACGTTATGATAAATATTCGATGGATATTTATACAATAGCTGATAAAGGAATTGTTTTTACTTCAGATAAAGATCAAAATTTATTGAATAAAATTGATTTATTCGAAATCTATATTAAAAATATAAAAACCTTAAATCTAGATAATTCGATTACAGATATTAAAGATATTTTTTCTACGACAACACAAGATTTTATTCCAGTTCTTAATGAAGATCAAACCATAAATGGGGTAATTGAATTGGATTATGTTCGACCATTTATTTTTAAAGATTCGCCGACAGATAAAAATTATGCAGAATGTATTACGCAAGCTCCAACATTATCCGTTTTTGCAAATGCAACAAAAGTAATGAAGCTAATGGAGGAAAAGAAAATGGACTATGTTTTATTGACCAAAGAAAACAAATTTATGGGTTATGTGACCGAAAGTTTGTTGCTAGAACATTACCGCGATAATCTGAAAAAATTACGAATAGAGTAGGTTAGTCATCAACCGAATTTTCTTGAAATAAAGTATCATAATTATCATATTTCTTTTTCAAACGTTGTTTTGCTTTTTTTACAGCGTCTAGCGTAATTCCTAATAAATGAGCAATTTCTGTATTATTTAATCCAAGTTTCTGTAAAAAAATTATTCTTAAATTAGAATTCGTCAAGTTTGGAAAATTTATTGTCAAAAAGTTGTAATATTCTGCTTGTTCTTTTATAAACAATTCTTTGAAATTATTCCAATTTTCTTCGGTCATCAAATGTGAAGATAACAACTTATTTAATTCTCCTTTTTTAGTCTCAATATCATGACTATTAGAAGACTGTATTTTAGTTATTTCTTTATTTAAAGTATCAATCTGTTGATTTTTTTCGGATAAATATGTTTTGTAATCTTCTAACGTTTTTGTAGTATGGTTTAATTTATTTTCAGATTTTAATTTTTCTATCTGAAGTAATAAAACTTTGTTTTCATAGTCAGAATTTTTAATTTTCATTTTTCGTTTAAGCGCTAGAAAAACTAGGAAAATTGCTAAGATTAACAATGAAATAATAACTATTAAAGCATTTTTTAATAATTTACTTCTCTCTACTTTTTCTTGCTCTGCTTCAAATTTATAATCAAAATTCTTTTTTTGAATGTCCCAATTTATTTTATCGATGATTGCTTTTCCATCTGTTTTTTCTAAATGAGATTCAATATCACTTAATTTTCTTCTTAATTTTAATTCTTCTTGTGTATCATTTTCTTTTAATGCTATTTCCAATAGAGTAGAGTTGATTTCTAATTCGAAACTCTTCAAGTAATCTTTTGTCGAAGCATATTCTTCAGCTAATTTGATTGTTTTTTTAGCTTCCGTAATATTATTTTGATTCAAATAGATTTTCCCCAAACGTATATTTGCAAACATAACATTTCTTTCATCATTTTCTTTTTCAGAAATATCAATATCAGTTTTTAGATAAGCAATAGCTTTTTCGAAATCTTTATTGTGACAATAGATTAACGCTAAATCACCCAGTATTTTTGCATATCTTATTTGATCGTGATTTTTTTGGGCAGAAATTTTTGCTAATTCATAATAATGTTTTGCGTTGTTGTAATTTTTACTTTCGTAATACAAAGCACCTAAAGCATTCAGAATATTTCCATATTCTTTGTCATAATTATTCGTGTAATCTAATGCAAGTTTTAAGTAATCTTTACTTTTTTCTACGTTACCTACATTTCCAAAAAAAAATGCATTCAATTTATAAACATTACTTTTCTGAATAATTTCAGAGTGATCTGTTGTGTCAAGTACTCGTGAAGCATACATAAAGTGTGGAAAAGCTTTCTGATATTCGCTATAATTATAATAGTAGAAACCAAATTTTGTGTGAAGCCAAATTTGTAAACCAGGATTTCCTAATTCTTTAACTATTTTATTAGCTTTTGCATATAATTGATTACTTTTTGAATTTACTTTATCAAATTGTTTAGAATATATATCAGCCAAATAAATATAATAAATTACATCAAGGTTTTTTCTAAGATAAGAATTTGAAGTGCTATTTAATTTCTCAAAATTGTTTTTTAATAGAACAGAATCATTTACTTCTTTATTTTGGTTGATAACATATTCTAACATTATCATGTCCTCTTTTGTGTTTTTTGAACTAAAAGAAGTAACGAAGATGAATGTTAGAATTGAAATTAAAAAGTAAATATAAGTTTTGAGCATATATTTTTTTTGTAAATATAGAGCAATTTTAACGATTATTTTAAAATTTTCATTTAGAAATTATCAGTTGAAGTGAAGTTGTATTTATTTGATATATAAATTGTTATTTAATGTCCACCCCAATGTCCACCCCTGTAATTTGATTTTTTTTAGAAGTTGTAATAGTTTTGACTAAGTAAAATAAAAGATTACTAATACAACTATTAACTATTACAACTATTACACTCTCGTAGCTACTTAAACCTATTTGTAAGTTAGATTACACAATTTAATTCTCTAAAGGAATACCTTCTTTAGAGAATTTTTTGTATTAAAAATTAACGAATTATTCTTCGTAATTTAGTAGAATAATAGGAAGAAATGGAGAGACTAAAAAAAACAAACTATTCAGTTTTAGATTTAGCTTATGTGAGAGATGGAGAAACTATAAACGAAACATTCAAAAATACATTAGATTCAGCACGATTTGTTGATGAGTTAGGTTTTTCTCGCTATTGGTTATCAGAACATCATAATATGCAAAATGTTGCTAGTGCTGCAACATCGTTATTAATAGGATATGTAGCAGGAGGAACTTCACGAATAAAAGTTGGATCGGGAGGTATAATGTTACCTAACCATACAGCTTTATCTATTGCCGAACAATTTGGAACTTTGGATGCTTTATATCCAAATCGTATAGATTTAGGTTTGGGACGTGCGCCAGGAACCGATCAATTAACAGCTTCTATACTTCGTCGTGGAAATAATTTTATGAATTATAATTTTGAGGAAGAAATAGAAAGTTTACAAACTTTTTTCAGTGAAGAGAATAAAGACAGTAAAGTACGTGCTTTTCCAGGAGAAGGAGCAAACGTGCCAATTTATATTTTAGGATCCAGTACAGATTCTGCTTTTTTAGCTGCAAAATTAGGATTGCCGTATGCATTTGCGGGACATTTTGCACCACAACAATTTCATCAAGCAGTAGAGATTTACCGTTCACAATTTCAGCCATCCAAATATTTGGATAAACCATATACAATTGCGTGTGTCAATATTATTGCGGCAGATACAGACGAGCAGGCGCATTATTTATCAATGTCAATGTATCAAGGTTTTTTAAATATTATTACAGATAAACGTCAACCAATTGTAGCACCCGAGAATACAAATTTAGAATTGGTTTCGCCAGAACAAAAATATATGCTGAAAGGTATGACAGCTTTATCGTTTATTGGCTGTAAAAATACATTGACGCAAAGTTTTCAAGAATTTATTTTTGAATCGAAGGTAAATGAAATCATGGCTTCATCAAATATTTTTGATCAAAAAGCAAAACGAAGAAATTACAAAATCATTAGCGAAATTTTTGGAAACTAATAGATTAATGCATTAAAATACAAAAACGTTTAGAGAATTATTTTTTAAACGTTTTTTTGTAATCAAAATATTTGTCTCTTTTGGCAAGATTCAATCGTTTAAATTTTTTGATTAAACCTAAAAACTTATCTTTGTCACTACTAAAAAAAATCATATAAAATTATGTACTCATTTGATAAATTTCACGAATTAGTTGCACAAACCATCGATGAAAATCCATTTTCTAAATCGCCAAACGAATTATACGAACCGATGGATTATATTTTAAATATCGGAGGTAAACGTATTCGTCCAATTATCGTTTTATTAGGTACAGATTTATTTGACGGTGATATTCATAAAGCTCTGAAACCATCATTAGCAATAGAATTTTTTCATAATTTCTCTTTAATGCATGATGATATTATGGATAATGCTTCTTTACGAAGAAGTAAACCAACAGTTCACGAAAAATTTGGAATAAATACAGCAATTCTTTCTGGTGATGCGATGTTGATAAAAGCATATCAATTTTTAGAAGATTTAGAGCCAGAATTATTTAAGAAAACAACGCAATTGTTTTCTAAAACAGCGTTAGAAGTTTGTGAAGGACAACAATATGATGTGAATTACGAAACGAAAGTAAATGTTTCGTATGAAGATTATATCAAAATGATTTCTTTAAAAACAGGTGTTTTATTAGGAACTGCGTTAAAATTAGGCGCTTTAGTTGGTGAAGCTTCTGAAGAAGATTCGGATGCGTTATACCAATATGGTTTGAATCTTGGAATTGCTTATCAATTAAAAGATGATTATTTAGATGTTTTCGGAAGTTTAGAGCATTTAGGTAAAAAACATGCAGGAGATATTTTTGAGAACAAAAAAACGATACTTTATATTTCTGCATTAGAAGCTGCAAACGAAGAAGAAAAAGAAGAATTGTTATATTGGTATAGCTCTAATACAGATAATGTTGATAAAATATATGCAGTAGAAAATCTATTTAGAAAACTAAATGTGAACCGCAAATTATCAATGTTAATTAGAGAATATACAAATAAAGCACACAGTTTCTTAGATCAGATTGATGTTCCAGAAGAACGTAAAAGTCATTTAAGAGAATTGAGTGAATTTTTAATTGATCGTCAAGGATAAAATGAATTTCAGGACAGAATTAACAATCAATCAAAGCGATTTTTTGATCAATCATGATCAAAAAATTGTCAGTTTTGGCTCATGTTTTGCCGAAGAAATGGCAGCTCGTTTGCTTGATTTAAAATTTAATGTTCTTGCAAATCCATTTGGAATTTTATTTCATCCATTAGCAATAGAAAATGCTTTGCAGCGTATACAAGCCAAAACTTTATATGTTGAAGAGGAAATTTCTAATTTAGATGAACTATTTTTTAGTTGGGATCATCATTCAAGTTTTAATTCAACTTCTGCAGAAAAAACAGTACAAAATGTGAATAATGCTTTGATAAAAGCACATGATTTTCTTACAAATGCAGATGTTATTTTTATTACGCTAGGCACATCTTGGGTGTATAAAATAAAGGAATTAAATTTGGTTGTCGCGAATTGTCATAAAGTGCCAGCAAAGCATTTTGACAAGGTTTTGTTAACGGAACAACAAATAAAAACTTCGTTGCACAATTCATTGGACATGATTACAGAAATGGCACCAAATGCAACTATTATTGTAACAGTAAGTCCTGTTCGTCATTTAAAAGACGGAATGATAGAAAATAATGTAAGCAAAGCAAAATTGTTGAGTGCTTTGTACGAAGTGACAATGAATTTTGATCAAGTAAATTATTTTCCCTCGTATGAATTGATAATGGACGATTTACGTGATTATCGTTTTTATGCGGACGATTTATTACATCCTAATAAGCAAGCGGTAAATTATATTTGGGAAAAGTTTGCTTCGGCATATTTTACACCAGAAACACAACAAATAAATAAACAAATCGAAAAAATTACAACGGCAATCAATCATCGTCCATTTAACGAAGAATCGATTTCTCATCAAAAATTTATTTCGAATTGTATAAAACAAATGCAAGATTTAACTGATACTAATTCAAATTTAGATTATCAGAAAGAAATCGAACATTTCAAATCAAAATTAAACCATGTTAATTGATACACACACGCATTTATATTCAGAGCAATTTGAAAATGATATAGATGAGGTAATTGCAAGAGCGATAAATAATGGTGTTAAACGTTTTTACTTACCAGCAATAGACAAAAGTTATACTGACAAAATGTTGGCTTTAGAAGCGAATTATCCAAATGAAATGTTTGCGATGATGGGGCTTCATCCATGTTCGGTAAATCCTGATACAATTACAGAAGAATTAAATCATGTAAAAGAATGGATAGATAAACGTCCATTTAAAGCGATTGGCGAGATAGGAATTGATTTGTATTGGGAAAAAGAACATTTACAGACTCAACAAGATGCTTTCAAAACGCAAATAGAGTGGGCAAAAGAAAAAAATCTTCCGATTGTGATTCACTGTCGTGATGCTTTTAATGAAGTTTTTGATGTTTTAGAAGAAGT
The DNA here is from genome assembly GCF_036647415.1 of Algoriella sp. Classification (NCBI taxonomy): domain Bacteria; kingdom Pseudomonadati; phylum Bacteroidota; class Flavobacteriia; order Flavobacteriales; family Weeksellaceae; genus Algoriella; species Algoriella sp. The sequence goes on along the minus strand of NZ_JAVXKG010000015.1, from coordinate 52,413 downwards.
AAAAGATGAGAAACTTTTCGGAATTTTTCACTGTTTTTCAGGAACAAAAGAAGACGCACAACGTGCGATAGATTATAATCTGAAATTAGGAATTGGTGGAGTTGTAACGTTTAAAAATGGTAAAATAGATCAATTTTTACAAGATTTTGATATCAAACATATCGTTTTAGAAACAGATTCGCCATATTTAGCTCCAGTTCCATTTAGAGGAAAACGAAACGAAAGTAGTTATTTAACATACGTTTGCGATAAGTTGGTAGATGTTTATCATCTTTCAGCAAAAGAAATTGAAACAATTACAACAAAAAATGCATTAGACATTTTTGAACGTTAGGATAAATCAGAATAGAAAAATTATATTTGCAAAAGAAAACCTTTGGATAAAATGAAATACAAAAGAATATTACTAAAATTGAGCGGAGAGGCATTAATGGGAGATTTACAATATGGTATTGATCCAAGTATGCTGAAACAATATGCACAACAGATAAAAGAAGTAGCAGAATTAGGTTGCGAAGTAGCAATTGTAATTGGTGGTGGTAATATTTTTAGAGGTGTTCAGGGTGTTGCTTCTGGTATGGATCGCGTACAAGGTGATTATATGGGAATGTTAGCAACTGTAATCAACAGTATGGCTTTACAAGGAGCCTTAGAAGATGCAGGTGTTAATACACGTTTACAAACGGCAATTCGTATGGAGCAAATCGCAGAACCATTTATCAAAAGAAGAGCAACTCGTCATTTAGAAAAAGGTAGAGTAGTAATTTTTGGTGCAGGTACAGGGAATCCTTATTTTACAACAGATACAGCGGCAGTTTTAAGAGCAATTGAAACACAAGCAGATGTTATTTTAAAAGGAACTCGTGTAGATGGTATTTATACTGCTGACCCAGAAAAAGACTCTACAGCAGAAAAATTCGAAACAATTTCTTACCAAGAAGTGTACGATAAAAACTTAAAAGTAATGGATATGACAGCTTTTACTTTGAGTGAAGAAAATAATTTACCTATTATTGTATTTGATATGAATACAGAAGGTAATTTGAAAAAATTAATTTTAGGAGATAACGTAGGTACTCTAGTAACAAATAAATAAATCCCGAAATGGAAGAATTAGATTTTATCTTAGATACAGCTAAGGAACAAATGCAAGGAACTGTAGATCACTTACAAGTAGCATTTGATAAATTGAGAGCAGGTAAAGCATCTCCAGCAATGTTAAGTTCAGTTCGTGTAGATTATTACGGAAGTTTAACACCGTTAAGTCAAATTGCAAATGTAAATACACCAGATGCAATGACGATAAGTGTACAGCCATGGGAAAAAAATTTAATCTACGAAATTGAGAAAGCAATTATCAATTCTAATTTAGGTTTTGCACCTTCTAATAACGGCGATACCATCATTATTAGTATTCCTCCTGTTACAGAAGAACGCCGTAAAGAGTTAGTAAAAATGGCAAAAGCAGAGATGGAGCATGCGAAAATTTCGCTTCGTAACGCACGTCAAGATGCTAACAAAGCTCTAAAAGTTGTAAAAGAAGCATCAGAAGATATGGTGAAAGACTACGAAACACGTGTTCAAGGTTTAACAGATAAATTTACTAAAAAATTAGAAGAAGCTTTAACTAAAAAAGAAGGAGAAATAATGAAAGTATAATCTTTCTCAAAAAATATATTTTTTAAGGCAGCGTTTCGCTGCTTTTTTTATTTATTTGCATAATTAATTTCTAAAAATGAAAAAGTATCTATTCTTTTTAAACTTCTGTATTTCACTTGCCATTTTCGCTCAAATTAAAGTAAGAGTATATGATGCGCAAGACGAATTTCGTTTAACAGGAGCTAATATTTATGACGATACAAAACAATTTCTTGGTCAAACAGATGAAGTAGGAGAGTTAGACATTAGCGATTCTATTCATTCTATAGATATTGTAAAAAATGGCTATTTTTCTGAAACGATACAAACCGACGGTAAAAAGTTGATTGAAATTATGATGAAACCTTCTTACATTAGTTTAGATGAGGTTACATTCACGTCTAATGATTCGGTTGGTCGAAATATTATCATCAAAGCCATAAAAAATCAATCTAAAAATTCCATCAGAAATGGAGGAAATATTTTCCTAAAATCATATACCAAATTTTGGAGTACAGTAAATAATGATTCAATTCCCTATATCATTCAACCCAAAAATCATAAAGATTCGGTTTCTAATCAATGGAAAAAATTGATAGAAAACAGTCACTTGTTTTTTGGAGAACGAGCAATGGATCATAAAATTTCAAAAAGATTGGGAATGAAAAATATTGTACAATCTTCACGAATTTCTGGAATTCGCTCACCTTTGTACGAATATCTAGCGATGCAACCAATTGCGTTTAATTATGATCAAGATAAAATTAATTTTTTCTTTAAAGGAATTGTAAATCCTGTTAGTAGAGAAGGATTATCGCATTATCGATATGGTTTTAAAGAAGATATTTTTGTTGACGGTCGTCAAATAGCTGTTGTCAGTTTTTTTCCATCTATAAAAACAGATAAAAGACAAATAAAAGGAATACTTTGGATTGATGATAAAACGAATGCTTTAATAAAATTTGAAGCAGAAAATACAAATGCAAATTATGTTGCAGAGTTAGAAGCAGACTGGAAATTGAATAACGGAACATGGATTCCGAATCAACAAAAATATCGTATGGAAGCTGGTAATTTTAAATTTACTGAAAAATTAGCAGGTGATGATTTTATTGATAAAAAAGAAAAAATTTGGATCAATTTAGAAACAACTTTCAAGGATATTCAAAATCCAGCACATTTCAAAAGAAAAGAATTTATTGGATACGAAGACGAAATTGCTTACAATAATCTGAATGAGAATAAATGGGACAATGTAATGCAAAATTACAGAGATTCTACTTTGTCTAGCAAAGAAAGACACACCTATCAAGCGATTGATAGTCTTGGACAAAAATATAAACTAGATCAACAGATGAAATTGATGCGAATCATAAATTCTGGAGGAAAATTATCCTTAGGAAAAGTTGATTTAGATTTGACTAAGATAGTTGCTTTTAATGATTATGAGGGTTTTAGATTAGGAGCTGCTTTTAATACCAACGAAAACTGGAGCGACAAATATTCTCTAAATGCATATTCGGCATATGGTTTTAAAGACGAAACGTTCAAATTTGGTTTTGGAGGAGATTATTTTGTCAACAAACCATATTCTGGACGCTTGTTTGCCAAATATTCACAAGATGTTTCGGCATCAGGTAAAACACCAATTATTTTACAATCCAATTATACACGTCTAATAAATGGAGCTTTTAGTAATATTTATAACCAAGAATATTTTTCATACAAAAAATATTCAGCAGGTTACGAGCAAGATATTTTCAAGAATGTAACATTTAATATATCAGCAAACTACGAAAAACAAGCCGCTGAGTTTGATTATACATATTTGTTTAGAAATGGTTGGCATGATTTGTATAACACTCAAATTGCTCTACGTTTTGCACCAAAAGATAAGTTTATCAGAACACCTTACGGAAAAGTAACCGTGAATAGTGGAAAATCTGTGCTTTATGCAACTCTGACGAAATATTGGGATATTTTTAATTCAGATTATAGTCCTACTCGTATCAATGTTTCATACTTTGATATTTTTGATACACGTATTGGTAAAACAAATTTCAATATTAATGGAGGTTGGGTTGAAGGAAAAATGCCTTTGATGAATTTATTTGAAGGACAAGGAAATGCGAAACGAAACGATTTTGCAAACTTTGGAGTAGGAGGTGTAACAAATTTTGAAACCATGCGTCCAGGAGAATTTTATTCAGATCGCTTTATTTCATTTCAAGTAAAACATATTTTTGCAGGAGTTAAAATTGGTGAAAAAATCATCTTTCCACAATTTGTATACCGTGGAGTTTTAGGAGATTTGAAAAACAAAGAAGATCATCAAAATTTAAACTTCAAAACATTAAATAACTATTACCACGAAACAGGAGTAGAAGTCAATAATATTTTGTTCAAATCATTTGGTATAGGAGCCTTTTATCGTTTAGGAGCTTATTCTGAAGAAAAATTTCAAGATAATTTCTATCTAAAATTAACAGTGAATTTGAATTTCTTGTAGAATGAAGATTTTGTCATTTCAGAATCTCATGTAACGCTTGGTTTTAAATATAATGATTTGATTATTAAGTTTTAAATTATGAATCTTGAAAATAGTTAATAAACTAAATATTAATTTTATTTTTATGTAAAAGTATCAAACTGAAAATCTATGAAATATTTAATTCCAGCTTTATTTTTTGCATTATTTGGATGTAAAAGCGTCGAGCAAATAAATAAACAAAATGTAGAAAATGCGATTACAAAAAATGCTCTTCAATTATTAGAAGACAAAAGATTTCATTCAGTTTCTATTGCGGTATTAAAAAATGGAGAATCTACTATAAAACATTTTGGAGAATTAACAATTGGTAAAAGTAACAAACCAAATGATTCTACACTTTACGAATTAGCTTCTGTCACGAAGACTTTTACGGGTTATATAGCAGCTAAAGCTGTTCTTGATAAAAAAATAAATTTAGAGGACGATATCAGAATCTATCTCGACGAATCATATCCCAATTTTGAGTTTCAAGGTGAACCTATAAGAATAAAACATCTTATCACTCACACAAGTGGATTTCCTAATTTTCCTCCGAAAAGTGAAAATAAAGAGTCTTTTTTTGAAGGATTAAAATTAATTAAAATAGAAACGAAACCAGGAGAAAAATATTTCTATTCTAACACAGCTCCTGAGTTGACTGCATATATATTAGAAAAAGTATATCAAAAACCTTACGAGGAATTGGTAACAGAATTTATTTTGAAGCCAAATAACATGAACCAAACTAAGTTTTCACTTAATAAAAATGATAAAACAATATTGGTAAAAGGTTATAATGACAAAAACGAATTAATGCCCAATTTTGATAGAACTTTATGGGGCGGAATTGCAGGATTACACTCTACGACGACAGATTTAGTAAAGTATATGAAATTACATCTTGACAAGTCAAATCCTATTGTTAATGAATCTCATAAAAAAATATTTAAAGAAGGTTCTGACTTTTGGGAAGCTTATCATTGGTACATCATAGAAGATGATAATAAATTAATTTATAGACATCACGGAGGTATTTACGGAATGCAGAATTGGTTTGTAATTTATCCTAAACAAAATATCGGAATATCTATATTGACAAATACAAGCTTTAACGAAACAGGAGAAATCTTGGAAAAAGTGGTCGATAATTTGTATCTTGACATTAACGTAAACTAACCTCAAAAACCGTATAAAATGAAATTAAATGCCGGAATTATTACAGAGAAATTGACAGAAACTAAGAAATTTTATACCGAGATTCTAGATTTTGGAGTGACTTTCGAAAATGAATTCTATCTATTATTACATACGCCAGATAAAAGTAGCGAGTTAAGTTTTTTACTTCCTAATCATATAAGTCAACAACCACTTTTTCAACCAAATTTTGACGGAAAAGGAGTATATTTTACTATCGAAGTAGAAAATGTAGATGAAATTTATACAAAATTGAAATCAAAAAATGTACAAATTGAAATAGAGTTACGTGATGAACCTTGGGGAGATAGACATTTTGCAATTCAGGACCCAAATGGTGTGGGAATTGATATTGTAACATATTCACCACAATAATAATTTCACTTCACAAAATAAACTAAAATCAAAAATCCTTTACATTTTCATTGAAATTGTAAAGGATTTTTAGGTTGGTGTAAATTTATTGGCAAAAATTGTGCCTATAATTTTTATAACTTCAAATATTAACTAAATTTGTAAGAATAAATTAATAAAATATGCAATCGTACGGAATTAAGGCCTTACTAGATAAAGGCAAAGATTTGTTATTACAAGAAGTAGTTGTAAATGGATGGGTAAGATCATTCAGAAGTAATCGTTTCATCGCGTTAAACGACGGTTCTACAATTAATAATATTCAGGTAGTAGTAGATTTCGAAAATTTTGACGAGTCAATTATAAAACAAATTTCTACTGCAGCTTCATTGCAAATAAAAGGTGAAGTGGTAGAAAGTGAAGGAGCTGGACAAGAAATAGAGATTATTGCAAAAGAAATCAAAATTTTAGGAACGGCACCGTCAGAAGAATTGAAAGGAACAATTTTACAGCCAAAACAACACAGTTTAGAAATTTTACGTGAGCAAGCTCATTTACGTTTCAGAACCAATATGTTTGGTGCAATTATGCGCGTTCGTAACTCGTTAATGTTCGGAATTCACAAATATTTCAACGAAAACGGATTTGTTTACATCAACACGCCTGTTATTACGGGATCTGATGCAGAAGGAGCTGGAGAAATGTTTCATGTTACAAATTTAGATTTAGAGAATTTACCTAAAAATGAAGAAGGAAAAGTAGATTATACACAAGATTTCTTTGGTAAATCGACAAATTTAACGGTTTCTGGACAATTAGAAGGAGAAACAGCAGCAATGGGATTAGGAAAAATTTATACTTTCGGACCTACTTTCCGTGCAGAAAACTCAAATACTTCTCGTCACTTAGCAGAGTTTTGGATGATAGAACCAGAAATTGCGTTCTTCAATTTAGATCAAAACATGGATTTAGCAGAAGATTTCATGAAATATGTGATTTCTTATGCAATAGAAAACTGTAAAGATGATTTGAACTTCTTAGCAGAACGTTTTGATAAAGAACAAAAACAAAAACCAGAAGCTGAGCGTTCAGAATTAGGATTAATAGAGCGTTTAGAATATGTATTAAACAATAAATTTATTCGTTTAAGTTATACTGAAGCAATTGATATTTTAAGAGATTCTAAACCAAATAAGAAAGGAAAATTCAAGTATCCAATCGAAGGTTGGGGAACAGATTTACAATCGGAACACGAACGTTATTTAGTTGAAAAACACTTCAAAACACCTGTTATTTTATTTGATTATCCAGCAGAAATCAAGGCATTTTATATGCGTATGAACGAAGACGGAAAAACGGTAAGAGCAATGGATGTTTTATTCCCAGGAATTGGAGAAATTATTGGAGGTTCTCAACGTGAAGAGCGTTTAGAAGTTTTAGACGAAAAAATGGAAAAATTCGGAATTGATAAAGAAGAATTATGGTGGTACCGCGACACAAGACGTTTCGGTTCTGTGCCACATTCTGGTTTCGGTTTAGGATTAGAGCGTTTAGTATTATTTGTAACAGGAATGGGAAATATACGAGATGTGATTCCTTTTCCAAGAACACCAAATAACGCAGAATTTTAATCAAAATATTTGTTCGGATTTACACTTAAATTTTGTATATTTAAGGTAAATCCGATTTTTTTATAAGCCACAAAAAGCATACTATGTTAAAGCAGGAACTAAATTTTAAATTACAGCAAAAACTATCACCACAACAAATCCAATTAATGAAGTTGGTTCAACTTCCTACGGTTGCTTTTGAACAACGTGTGAAAGAGGAGTTGGAAGAAAACCCTGCTTTGGATGATCAATCTTCTGAATATGATGATGAGTATAGTAATGATCAGGACGAATGGGATAATCAGAACGATGATTACGGTGATGAACAAGTTATAGATACTGGAGACATCAATATTGATGATTATTTGAGCGATGATGATGTTCCAAACTACAAAACATATACAAATAATTACAGCGACGATGACGAAGATAAATCTGTACCTTATGCACAAGGAGAGAGTTTTATCGAGTATTTGAGAGGACAATTAAATACCTACAGATTAACAGAGCAACAATTTCAGATTGCCGAATTTATACTTGGTAATATTGATGATGATGGTTATATGCGTCGCGAAGTAAAATCGTTGGTAGATGATTTAGCATTTTCTCAAAATATCTATACTTCGCCAGAAGAAGTAGAAAATTTGTTGGTAAATTACATTCAACACATGGATCCAGTTGGTGTTGGTGCTCGTAATTTACAAGAATGTTTATTGATTCAGTTAGAGAATAAAGTAGAAACTGAAACAGTAGAATTAGCAGAAAAATTGATCACAGAATCTTTTGATGCCTTTACAAAAAAGCATTATTCTAAAATCATGGCAAAGTATGATGTTAATGATGACGAATTACGTGCAGCCATTTCCGAAATAGAAAAATTAAATCCGAAACCAGGAAAATCTTTCTCAAGTAGTAGTAAAATTGTAGAACAAATTACACCCGATTTTACGATTAATATTAATGATGGAGAGTTAGAACTATTATTAAACGGAAGAAATGTACCCGAATTGAAAATTTCGAATGCATTTGCAGAAATGCTAGATACATACAAAAAAACGGAGAAAAAATCGAACGATCAAAAAGAAGCCGTAATGTTTGTAAAGCAGAAATTAGACTCTGCAAAATGGTTTATAGATGCTGTTCAGCAACGCCGTAATACACTGTTGTATACGATGGAAGCAATAATGAAATTTCAGAAAGAATATTTTTTAACTGGAGACGAAACCAAAATAAAACCAATGATTTTGAAGGATATTTCGGATCGTATTGGAATGGATATTTCGACAGTTTCTCGAGTTGCAAATTCTAAATATGTAACAACACCTTATGGTACATTTTTAATAAAAGATTTATTCTCAGAATCACTAACTAACGAAGATGGAGAGGAGGTTTCTACACGCGAAATAAAACGTATTTTACAAGATGTAATAGCAGACGAAGACAAACGAAAACCTTTGACAGACGAAAGATTAACAGAAATCTTAAAAGAAAAAGGCTATCCAATTGCGCGTCGTACAATTGCAAAATACCGAGAACAACTTAATATTCCGGTCGCAAGATTAAGAAAAGAAATCTAAGATATATTTAAACAAAAAAAGAGCTTTTATAAAGCTCTTTTTTTATTGTTTTCCCAAGATTTTATCCATTCAAAATAATTTTCTTTGTAAAAATTATCATTCAATCTAGTAATAATTTCCTCTTGTTTTTTTTGATTAAAATCATCATCTATTACAGAAAATGATAAAAATAAATCTTTATTTGTCGTTTTTTTAAAGAAATTTTCATTCTTCAAATCTTCTAAAACTTCTATACATTTTTCGTTAATTTGATTCTGAAATTGATAAAACCAATCCTCATCATCATCGTGTAAATCGACTGCTTTTTTGCACAAATCATTTATTTCCTTGAATAAATTTTCTGCGCCCTTGTACTCAAATTTCCATTCAGAAGGTTCGTATTTGTAGTAATTAAAGTCATCTTCATCAGCAATTTGACTTAAAAACTCAACTGAGTTTGCAGACGGATGAATAGATATTGTAGAGTCGTTATTGCATAAAGCAAAAGAATAAATTTCTTGTGTAGGATTTTGAGTATAAATTTCTAAAAAAGCTTGTTTGGTTGATAGCGCTATTTTGTTCTTTAATTCATTAAAATCCATTCATTTTCTTAATTAAAATTAACATTTATAAAATTTAGTGAAAAGTAGTGAAAAAAGTTTAAAATAAGTATTGTTTATTTTTTTATCAAATAAAAAAAATGAAAAATCAGTGTAACATTTTTAAAAAATAGACGTCTATTAAGAAACAACCACTAATATGAATAAATTATTTTTCTCGCTAATACTTTGTGCTACAACGACCAACTTGTTCGCGCAACAAGAATATAAAGGAACTTTACAATACTCGGATCAAAAACCGATTGCTTTAGCAGATGTTATTATTTTGAAAGATGATAAGATTATTGATGAAACTTCTACGGATGAAAATGGTCAATTTTCGACAAATTTAGAAAGTGGAACTTATGTTATTCGTATTGAGGAAGCTGGTGTTTTATTACATTCCCAAGAAATTATTGTCAATCAAAATCAAGAATTAGGATTAATTATTGTTCCAAAATCAGAAAATGTTACATTAAAAGAAACTGTAGTTAAGAGTCAGAAAAAACTTGTTGAAAAACAAGTAGACCGCATGATTTTTAATGCTGATTTAGCTGAAGGAGCGCGTGGAGGAGATGCTTTAGATTTGCTAAAATTAGCGCCTCGTGTAAAAGTTGATAATGATGTAGTTTCTATTATCGGGAAAAGTAGTTTACGTGTTATGGTTGATGATCGGATGTTAGAAATGTCAGGCGAACAACTTACAAATTACTTGAAAACTTTACGTGCAGACGATATAGAAAAAATTGAAATAATTACAAATCCACCAGCTAAATATCAAGCGACAGGAAATAGTGGAATAATTAATATTGTATTAAAATCTGGAAAGAAAAATTCTTGGAATGGAAGTTTAACCTCTTCGTTGCAACATTATAATAAACCATATTGGAACAACAGCGCATCGTTTAATTATCGTAAAAATAAATGGACGTTTGTTTCCAATATTTTTGGTGGTTTTGGAGAATATGATGGAATTGGTCAATCTGATATTTATTTTACAAAATCGAATGAAATCTGGACTGAAAAAGAAAAAAATAGTGGTAAAAATAAAAATATTGGTGGAAAATTAGGATTAGATTATCAAATTTCGGACAAATTAACAACTGGTTTTACAGTAGATTTATATGAAGGTAATCGTAAAGGAACGGGCGGAACTAAAACAACAATCAATAGTTTGGATAAAAATGAATTGTTAAGTTATATTCTGAATGATAGAGGCGGAAGCAAAGGAAATACAAAATACAATACGCTGAATTATCATGTGATTTATAAGATGGATACAATCGGAAAGAAATTAACATTTGATTTTGATTGGGTAAATTTTAATAACAACAATACAAGTGTTACATCTAACCGTTTCTTTGATGGAGAAAATAAAGTGATAGATTCTTTGTATCAAGGAAATAGAAGTTTGTCGGACCAGAAAGCCAATAATTATAGTTTGAATATTGATATGGAACACCCAATTGATAAATGGAAATTAAATTATGGAGGACGTTATAGTTGGACGAATAATGACAGCGATAATCAGTTTTATAATACTTCTTCTGGCTCTCCAGTTTTTGATGAAAAGCTAAGTAATGGATTTTATTATGACGAAAATATCTTGGCTTTTTACGGTTCTGTAGAAAAAGAAATTTCAGAAAAATTGTCTGCAAAAGTTGGTTTGAGATATGAAAATACAGATGCAAAAGGTTTTTCTCCACAAGTAAATCAACATGATACATACAAATATGATGGTTTGTTTCCGACAGCTTATTTAATGTATAAAGCAGCCGAAAATCATTCGTTTACAATAAATGTAGGTCGCAGAATTGATCGTCCATTTATGGGACAACTAAATCCTTTCCGTACTGTATATTCACCGTATTCGTTTGCAGAAGGAAATCCAAAGTTAAAACCTTCTTACTCGTATAATTATGAATTAGAATATGCATACAAAGATTTGTCTATAACGACTTTATATTATCGAAATTCTACAGACGAAATCAATCAAATTGTGATTGTAAATCCAACTGAAAATACGCAAAATTGGATACCATACAATTATGCAGATTCTCAAAGTTTTGGAATTAGTGAAAATGTGAATTTTAAGCTCCTAAAATGGTGGAAAGTAAATGGAGCTGTTGATTTATTTTATAAAAAAACCAAAGGAATTATTCCTGAATATAATTATACACTAGATGGTTTTAATGGTGAATTTCGTTTGACAAATAATTTAGAATTAAATAAATCAAAAACGTTATTGTTTAATCATACCACGAATTATTCAACAAAATCAATCGATGCGATGTCGAGAGGTCGTGCGCAATGGGGAACATCTTTAGGTTTGAGAGCGTTGTTTTTGGATAAAAAATTGCAAGTATCGTTCAATGTAAACAATGTTTTTAAAGATAGAGCTTGGCAAGATCAAAGTTATAGTAATGATACTAAATTTACTTACACAGGACAATCAGTTCGTTTTTATCGTTTCGGAATTACCTATAATTTTGGTAAATCATTTAACATAGAACAATCAAAAAGTAGTTCAGAGAAAAATAGATTATAAAAAATAAAGCTCAATTTGAGCTTTATTTTTTTATATATAATTCATTCTGTTATTTTTTCGGGTTCAGGAAAAATATCTTGACTTTTAATTTCAAATTTTTTATCTGTTTTGTGCAATTTTAAATTTTCAATTGAGCTGATAATTAATTCTGTCAAACTATCTAATTCTTCAGGAGAATTTCGACTGTAAACTAAAACAGTTTTTTCAATATTATTCTTTTTTAAGTATAATTTATAAATAAACCCATCGAAAAAATTATTATCGAGATAAGTAGAGTCATATTCTTCTAATTTTATATTTTTAAGAGAATTATTTATTTTTTTTCGATCATCTTTATTTAAAATCGTATAATAATTTTCGTGATAATATGGATGTTCTAATTCGAAATTTTCATAATATTTCCTGATAAATACAGTATCACTTTTAGTTAATTTGATTGAATTATGAGCTTGGAAAAAATTACTATATGTTATATCAAATTCTTCAAAAGAATTATTATTTGAACAACTATTAATCAATAAAAAGCCTAAAAATAATTGTATGATATTTTTTTTCATATAGTAAATTTTAGTTTTACTTTTTCTCCATTTTATAAAAGATTAGAATAACGAAACTTATTGCAAACGAAACGCCCATTGCGAGAGCAGAAGTTTTCATTCCGCCAGAATATTCGATTAATAATCCATAAATAACTAATCCTAAAAATAGAGCAAATTTTTCTAACACATCATAAAAACTAAAATAGGTTGTTGTGTCTTCTGTTTCGGGTAATAATTTGGCGTAAGTAGAACGTGAAAGCGCTTGTATACCGCCCATTACCAAACCAACCATTGCGGCCATTACATAGAATTGTATTTTTACGTTTGGATCATTTTTATTGATTAAATAACCAATTATACACGTTATAATCCAGATGAAAATTCCGATTAATAAAGTCTTTTTATTTCCAATTTTTCCTGAAAGAAAAGAGAATAACCAAGCACCCAAAACAGCTTCAATTTGAATTAAAAGTATTGTTAAAATTAATTCTGAAGATGCCATTCCGATTTCTGAACTTCCAAATAAAGCTGCCATCAAAAAAATGGTTTGCATGGCTAAACTGTAAAAGAAAAATCCGGCTAAAAATATGCGTAAGTTTTTGAATTGATTCAAATGATGAAAAGTATCTTTCAACGATTTAAAACTTGTTTTGATAATATCTTTTGGAATTTCGCGGTTTAATTTTTTATTTGGTAAAGTTCTTAAAGCGATTTGTCCAAAACCAATCCACCAAAATCCTGTTAATAAGAAACTTAATCGTGTAAAAAATCCTTGTTTTTCAACTGGTGCAAATTGTATCATTGCTAAACAAATTGATAATAATACAACAGACCCAATGTAGCCAAACATATAGCCGTGTGCAGACGTTTTGTCCATTTTTTCTTCTGAAACTATTTCTGGTAAATAGGAGTTGTAAAAAACTAAACTTCCCCAAAAACCGATACTTGCAGTGATATTTAACAATAATCCTAACCAATTTAAACTAGAATCTGAATAAAAAAACATCGCCATACAAGAAAGCGATCCCAAGTAACAGAAAAATCGTAAAAATTTGATTTTATTCCCGATTACATCTGCAATAGAAGATAAAACTGGCGACATGACAATTACAATAAAAAAGGCAATTGCAAGTGAAAAATTGAAAGCTGTTTCGGGTAAAAGTCCTAATATTTTGGTTGGATTTTCTGTGCTAGAAAGCGTCATAGCACCGTAATAAACAGGGAAAATAGCTGAAGCAATAACCAATGAATGCACAGAATTTGCCCAATCATAAGAAATCCATGCTTTTATTAATTTTGAGTTATCTTTTTGTATCATATTAAATTATAGTAAATTGGTTGTATTGAGTTTTTAAACTTAAGAAAAATAAATAGAATGTTTTAAATAATAAATTTAAGAATTGGTTATTTTATACTGATAAAGCTTATTGTTAGGATAAATTGTTTGAGAAATTTGTTTAAAATTATTTTTTTCTAAAACTTTACAAGAAGCCAAATTTTCTTTTTTTACCCAAGCCTCCAAATAGTAAAAATCTTTTGTTTTCAGATAATCTACCATGATTTTTACAACAGCGCTTCCGTAACCATTATTCCAAAAAATTTCATCAATAGAATAACCAATAATCGCTTTGTTAGCAACGGGTTGATACATGATAGAACCAATTAATTTCTCTGATTTTTTTTCGATAATTGCAAATCTGTATTCGTAAGACGTTTGTTTCGTTTTTTTTGCGCGGCTTATCATTTCATAAGCATCTTCTATCACAATCATCGGTTTTGTTTCGCGGTATTTCATTGCTTCAGAATTAGAATATATTTCGAATAATCGATTTGCATCATCATCCATTAATTCTCTCAAATATAACCTTTCGTCTTGCATTGTAAATAGTAATTATAAATCAAAAATACTCTTTTTTGAAGATGACTAATGATTAATTTGAATATATTTTGTTCAAAAAAAAGTAAGTCTGTATATGAATATTATTTTTTGAATATTAATAGAAAATCAATCAATAGTTTTACATTTACAACTCAAATTATTAAGATTAATATGGCTTCAGGAATTTTTGCAATTTTAGATGATATTGCAGCTCTTATGGACGATGTTGCGGTAACAAGTAAAGTTGCAGCAAGCAAAACCGCAGGAATTTTAGGTGATGATTTAGCAGTAAATGCTGAGAAAGCAACAGGATTTTTAGCTTCAAGAGAAATACCAGTTTTATGGGCAATAACAAAAGGTTCTTTCATCAATAAACTAATTATTGTACCAATTGTTTTACTTCTTAACCATTATTTACCAGACGCAATAAAATATGTTTTGATTGCTGGTGGATTTTATTTGGCTTTTGAAGGTGTAGAAAAAATTGTAGAATTTATTTTTCATCGACCAAAAAAAGGAGAAGAAGTTATAGCCGAAGATAAGAATGAACAAAAAGAAGTTTCTGAAAAATCTAAGGTAAAATCTGCAATTATTACTGATTTTATTCTATCCGTAGAAATTGTAATTATAGCTCTTAGTACAGCTTTG
Organism: Algoriella sp.; assembly: GCF_036647415.1. Taxonomy (NCBI): domain Bacteria; kingdom Pseudomonadati; phylum Bacteroidota; class Flavobacteriia; order Flavobacteriales; family Weeksellaceae; genus Algoriella; species Algoriella sp. Next base: position 37,318 of record NZ_JAVXKG010000015.1, on the reverse strand, counting down.
GAAAAACCTTGGGCAATTCAAATTATGACAGTTTCTGTTATTGCAATTGTAGCAACAGTTGGTGTTTATGGTATTGTAGCACTTATTGTGCGAATGGATGATGCAGGATATAAATTGATAAAATTATCTAACGATAAAGGGGCGGTTTCTACATTAGGTCATTTCTTAGTAAAGGCTTTACCTTATGTTATAAAAACGTTGGGAGTTGTTGGTACTATAGCATTATTATTAGTTTCTGGGGAAATTTTTGTTCATAATATAGACTATATTCATCATCATTTGCCAACAAATATTCCGATAAAGATTAGTGAAGTTTTAGTGGCTTTAGTAGCAGGATTATTGGTCGTTTTATTGGTGACTATTTTCAAAAAAATATTCAAAACTGGAAAAGCTCATTAGAAGTTTTTAGTTTAGAAAACACAAAATCCACTCAATAGAGTGGATTTTTTTATTGAGTTATTTTTAAATAAATGAATTTCTTTTTCAGCTAAGAAACATCGTATAATATGTTATATCAATTTATTTCTTAACGAACTGAACCTCCAATTCCCCTAACAGGAGTTGTGGTAGGTGGAACAGGGTCTTCCTCTATCACTTGTGGTTCATCAATAGTAGCCTTGTTACTTTTTACTTCATTTTTAGGAGCTTCTATAACTTCTGGTTTCGGTTTTCTTAATTTATCCAACAAACGTTTTGCCTGCTTAGCTTCATCAGTTCCGTCATAAGCTGTCATCACGATTTCTAAAGCTTGTTCAAAATCTGCTTGTGAACTAGTTTGTTTAATCGTATAAGCGTTAAGTAAAGCAAATTTAGCCACAATTATTTCCGTAGGAAATTTTACAATTGCTTCTTGTACTTTTTTCTTAACATCGTCGTATTTTTCTTCTTTATATAAATCGTAGGCAACTTTGTAAGCATCCAAAGCTTCTTTTGTTTCTGCTGTTATATATTCAACATCTGGGTTAAGAATATAGCCTGCATAAATTGTATTTGGATAAGTTGTTAAGATTTCATTTTTGTATTGATCTTCAAGTTTTTGATCACGATTTTTATAGATTCGATACAATTGATACGTTGCTTGTAGCTTAACATCTTCTGATTTTGGAGGAGTAGCGACTAATTCTTTTAGCTCTTTTCCTGCTAATTCCGAATTATTAAACGTATCAAAATAACCAATTCCTAATGCTAATTGTGTTGTATCACGTTCAACTTTAAGATCATTTAGCGTTTTCATAGATGTTGGAATTTGCTCTAAATAAAAATCTAATTCGAAACGACGAGGATTACCTGCGTCAACTTTACCAGATAATTCTGCTTGTTTATCCTCTATAACTGTATTTATTGCATTAGAATTTCGCCAATTATCTTTCAAGGTTAATCCACCCCAAATGCGTTGAAATTCTGCTTGTCCAGTTGATTTTAAATTTTGATTATAGAAATAGAATTTTCCTTTATCAGGATTATCAAAGCTAGATGTAAAACTTGCAGTTTTTGTTTCTAACTGAAAATTTTCCATTTCTTTACGTTCTTCTTCAATACGTTTTTCTTCACTTTTCTTCATCTTTTCGATGTAGTTTGTAAAGAATTTACTTTGATCATCTTTAGAAAGAGCAGCTATTTTTAGAATAGAATCATTTTTCTGAACTAAATAATGTTTTTCCATCAGCTTTTTTAAAGCTTCATTACGTGTCAAAATTCTATTTTTATCTTCCTTCAAATTATAGGTCGTATAAGCAGAATCATAATAAGAAGAGGCGTAAACGTAGTCGTTTTGTTTAAATTTTATATCTCCATAATTTTCAAACGAACGAGCACGAATATACGGATCAGAAATAGGTCCTTTTATACTTAATTTTGCATATTCTACAGCATCATCCATATTATCTGAACGTAATGCCATTTCAGAAATACCGTAATATAATTCGTTTTGTTTTGAGGTATAAATACCTTTTTTTGCTATGTCAAGTAAGTTTTGTTTGTAGTTACCATAATTATTAACCTTCGGATCAAAATTAGCTGCAATTGCAAGCTGAGATTTAACTTCGAGATCAAAACCAGGACTCATTTTATATACTTTTGTAAATGCTTCTCCAGCTTCTTGTTGTTTACCTAATTTAGAAAAAACTTGTCCCATTACATAAAATAATCGAATACGTTCCTCTTTATTACTTGAGTAATATTCTGCTTTTTGTAGAGGATCTAAAGCTTCTTCGTATTTTTTCTGATCAATTAAAAACTCTGCATACGTACGTGCAATCAATGTTTTTAATGCTTTGCTTTTATACGGATCGCTTTCGTATAATTCTTTTAAATGCTCAGAACCATCAAAATAATTACCACCTTTTATTTCAGCAATTGTTTTGTAAATATCAGCTTCTTGTGCGTATGATGAACCTTTGAAGGTTTTTACAACATAATTTAATGCATCTAAAGCTTCAAAGTATTTTTTCTGATAAAATAAAGATTTACCAATCAAAAGATAAGCTCGACCAATCATTTTGTTGTTTTCTTGTCCTTTGATTAACATAGAATGTTTCTCAATAACAGTTGCAGCTTTTGATTCTACAGCAGCAAAGCCAACAGGTTTTTCTACTTTATCTGTATTGTTTCGGTTTCCACCACCAATACCAAAATTGGGTGTGTTTCCACCAATAATATTAGTAGAATCGGAGATAGAAAAATATTCTATTCCAATAGGTAAAATTTTAGAATAATTCTCTTCATAACTTTCCTGAAGCTCAGTATTCCTTTTTTCTAACTCTTCTTCAGCATTAAAAACTCCATTAAACCACGATGTCATTTTATGAAATTGGCGGTTTTTGAATGTATTTTTTTGTGTAGAACAGCCGATTAATAAACTTGCGGCAAAAAAGCTAAGTACAATCTTTTTCATGTTAGCGAATAAAAACAAATCTACAATAAAACGTTCGATTACAAAAAATCTTGTATAGCTTCTAGATTTTAGATACATTTATAAGAAGGAAAATATATTTATTTAGAATTTGAATAGATAGATTGTAAAATGATTGCTAACAATTTAGCATTAACGGAATTAAATTTTGACTAAAAAAAATAATGTAAAAGTTTCTGTAAAATTGGTATTATTCCTTTAAATTAGACCATTAATAATGTTATAAACAAACAAAATGAAAGCTTTTCTAGCTAAAATTTTCGCAAAACGTATTGTCAATAAAGAGCAAAAATGGATAAAAAATCCGTTGGAAACGCAAGACAAAATTTTAAAAGAATTGGTTGCTTTTGCAAAAAATACAAAGTTTGGAAAAGATCATCATTTTGATCAAATTAATACTTACCAAGATTTTAAGAAGTTAGTTCCTGTTCATGATTATGAAGGATTAAAACATTATTTTGATGAAGTTGTAGCAGGAAAATCTGATATACTTTGGCCAGAAAAACCAATTTATTTAGCTAAAACTTCGGGGACAACTTCTGGTGCAAAATATATTCCGCTTACCAAAGAATCAATTCCGTATCATATAAATTCTGCTAGAAATGCATTGTTGTATTATATACACGAAAAGCAAAATGCAGATTTTGTGAATGGTAAAATGATTTTCTTACAAGGAAGTCCTATTTTAGAAGAAGAGAATGGGTTGAAAGTTGGTCGTCTTTCTGGTATTAGTGCACATTTTGTACCTAATTATCTTCAAAAAAATAGGTTACCTTCTTATGAAACAAATATTATTGAGGATTGGGAAACAAAGGTAGATCGTGTAGTAGAAGAAACTGTAAATGCTGATATGACCTTGATTTCTGGTATTCCACCATGGTTGATTATGTATTTTGAACGATTGATTAAAGTTTCTGGAAAAGAAAATGTTCAATCAATTTTTAAGAATTTACAACTAATGGTAACAGGAGGTGTAAATTATGAACCTTATCGTGAAAAAGTAAATCAATTAATTGGTCGTAAAATAGATTTTATACAGACTTATCCAGCATCAGAAGGGTTTATTGCATATCAAGATTCGCAAAAATCCGAAGATTTGTTATTGCTGTTGAATAATGGAATATTCTACGAATTTATTCCTGTTGATGAATTTTTTGATGAAAACCCAACTCGTATATCGATAAAAGAGGTTGAATTAGGAAAAGATTATGTTTTAATTCTTAATACAAATGCAGGACTTTGGGGATATAATATTGGAGATACGGTTCGTTTTACGTCTTTATATCCATTCAAAATTGTTGTTTCAGGCCGAATAAAACATTATACATCAGCTTTTGGTGAGCATGTAATTGGACACGAAGTGGAGCAAGCTTTGCAAAAAACGATAGAGAAATTTCCTGCAAGTGTAAATGAGTTTTCTGTAGCGCCGCAAGTCAATCCAACAGAAGGATTACCTTATCATGAATGGTTAATAGAATTTGATCAAAAACCACAAAATATGCAAGAGTTTAATAAAGAATTAGACTTACAAATGCGAAAACAAAATACATATTATGACGATTTGATAACCGGAAATATTCTAACTCAATTACAAATATCTGTTGTAGAGAAAGGTGGTTTTCAGTTGTATATGAAATCAATAGGTAAGCTTGGCGGACAAAATAAAGTTCCTCGTTTGTCAAATAATCGCGAAATTGCAGATGAATTTTATTTATTAAACCTAATCCAAAAATAAAATGAGCACAGATACAATGATTTATAAAAAGGTAAAAAGTTCTCTAATAACTTTTTCTCAATTAATGCTACCGTCACATTCTAATTTTAGCGGAAAAATACACGGAGGCTTTATTTTATCACTTTTAGACCAAATTGCATTTGCGTGTGCATCAAAATATTCAGGAAAATATTGCGTCACAGCCTCTGTAGATCAAGTCGATTTCTTATCACCTGTAGAAGTTGGGGAATTGTTAACACTAAAAGCTTCAGTTAATTATGTTGGTAGAACTTCTGTTGTTGTAGGTATTCGTGTAGAAAGCCAAAATATACAAACGGGCGAGGTAAAACATTGTAATTCTTCTTATTTTACAATGATTTGTAAAGATGAAAATGGACAAAATGTAGAAGCACCAAAGTTAATTTTAAAAACCTCAGATGAAGTAAGACGATTTTACAAAGCACTTCAACGAATAGAGGAAAGACGTAATGCAAAAAGTCAGTTAAAAAATTCTGTAGATTGTAAATCAAAAGAAATGATTAACAACTTGATAGAAAATCATTTTGTAAAAATAGAAATGGATTAAAGTCTGTTTTCTCACAATTTAAAAGCTCAATTCAGTAATGGATTGAGCTTTTTTTATTTATATGATTTGTATCAGTTTGATAATCAATTTTGTCGAGCTATATAAAAAATCGAGCATTCATCTAATTTAATTTAGAATAAATAAAAATAAAGTAAAATATTCGTTTATATTTGCGTTATTAATCATTAGACTAATTCTAAATAGAATTAAACTTTGATAAGAAATAACACACAATGAGAAGATATTTTATTCTATTAAGTTGCCTTTCGGGATTACAACTATTTGCACAAACCAATGATTCGATTAATAAAAATCAATCGATAGATTTGGAGCAAACCGTAATTTCTGGGCAATATAATAGCCAATCAGTCAAAAAATCAATTTATGAAGTTCGTGTCATCAATCAAGAGATGATAGAGCGCTTGGCAGGAAATACATTAGCCGATTTATTAAACCAAACGTTGAATATGAATATTATTCCGAATTCTTCTTCTGGTAAATCGACTGTTACCATGTTCGGTTTGGATGCGCAATATTTCAAGATATTGGTAGACAATATTCCGTTAGCAAATGATGAAGGCCTTGGAAACAATACAGATTTAACACAATTAAACCTTGATGATGTACAACAAGTAGAAATTGTAGAAGGCGCTATGGGAGTAGAGTATGGAGCAAATTCTTTGGGAGGAGTAATAAATGTTATTACCAAAAAAGGAGGAAAGAATAAGTTTGATATTTCTGCAACGCTACAAGAGGAGACGATTGGCAATGAATATAATTGGAAAAATAAGGGAAGACATATACAATCCTTGAAAATCGGGCATAAATTTTCAGACAAAATCTACGCTAATTTAAGTTTTTCACGCAATGATTTTCAAGGATTTTTTGACAACAAAAAAGGCGAAAATTACCCTGTAAAAGGACTTCGAGGATACGAATGGTTACCAAAAATACAGAATTCTGCAAAAGCATTATTTCAATACAAAAATGAGAATTTTAGATTGTTTTATAAGTTTGAATATTTTACAGAAAAAACAAAATATTACGAATCTAACTTGACAGTAGTTCCTAATATACCAACTGCAACTACAGATTTTTACGGAGCTGATCGTCAATACACAACAGATCGTTTTTATAATCACTTCAATATTGCTGGACGATTTAGAAATGCAATTAACTACGATATTTCGTTGTCTTATCAAGAACAAAAACGTAAAGTAAAAGCTTATCAATACGAAGTTTTAACAGGAAATGAATTGGACGTTAATAAGTACGAATATGAAAGCCGAAAGGTTTATTATTCGAAAGGAATGTTCAGTAATTTCATCAATAAAAATGATGTTTTTGATTTTCAGTTTGGTTATGAAATCGATCAAACAAGAGGATTTGCTTCGCCACTTTCAATGGAATTTAATGATGTACCAGAAAATAATATTGAAAGAAATATAGGTACTTATGACTTTTTTGGATCATCAGAAATTAATTTGAGTGATAAAATTTCTTTACGTCCTGGTGCTCGCGTAATGTTTTCGGAACAATTTGATACACAAACCGCAATTAGTTTGAGTGCGAAATATGTTTTCGGGAAAGATTGGGAATTAAGAGGAATTGTTGGTACATCGCCACGATTGCCAAATTATGACGAGATGTATTCTTTTCTTGTTGATGTAAACCATGATGTTCGTGGTAATGAGGACTTAAATCCAGAGAATGGATATTCTGTTTTTTTACATCTGAAAAAGAATTTGAAATTCAATTCAGGATCTAATTTAGAACAAAAATTATCACTTTGGAATATTGATCTGAAAGATAAAATTGCGTTAGTTGTGATTGGAGAAACACCTTTGCGTTATCAATACAACAATATTGATACCTACAAAGTTCATGGCGCAACATATATGAATCAATTTACAATCGGAAATATTTCGGGTGGAATAGGAGCGTCGTTAACAGGAATTAAACAATCTATCGATCAAGAAAATTTTATAGAAACAGTAAAAAATAAGTATTTCTATTCTGTACAAGCAAATGCAAATGCTTCGTATAAATTACCTTCTACAAAGACCATTTTCTCTGTGTTTTATAAATACAATGGCGAGCAAGAACAATATACACTCAAAACAAATACAGTTACCAGAGAATCTTATTATGCAAAAGGAAAACAACAAGCATTTAGCTGGATGGACGCTTCGGTAAGACAAGCATTTTTTAGAGATAAATTTGATGTAACAATTGGTGCGAGAAATTTATTTGATGTAAAATATCTTACCAATACAACAGGAAATGATGGTGCTCATACTGCTGGTGCATCAAGTATTTTGTACGGTTATGGACGTTCATATTTTGTGAAACTTTCATTCAATTTAGGAATTAATTAAATCAATTATTATGAGAATTTTTTCAATCATATTTACCCTTATTACAGCTTTATTCATCACATCTTGTTCGGATGAAAGTTCGCCAATAGGACAAGATTTCGTTGTGGCTTTCAAAAATCAAAGTGTTGATTTTAGTACAATAGAAAATCAAGAAAGTATTCAACTTATTTTTTCTAAAGTTGCAGAACAAGATGGTCAAGTACATATCAAAATTTCGACTGAATTGGCAAATTATGGAACAGATTTTTCTACACTGCCAGCTTCATCACAGAATGAATTAATTATTCCATTTAAAAAAGGCGATACTTCAGTTAATTTTTCGTTCCAAAATTTAATTTATCCTTTTGATCGTTCAGATAAAAAAGTTCAATTTGAAATTACTAAAATAGATTATCCGCAAGCAATTATTCAAGGATATTCTATCGTTTCTATTTCTTTTGATCGTTCTATTGGCGGAACAATTTCTCCAGAAATAGGTGGACCAAATCAACCCAATCAGGTTTATGTCGATTTAAGTAAAAATGCACAAACAAAAGTAAGAAGAGATAGCTGGGATTTAGGTTTTTATAATGGAAGTTATTTTCGTGTAGAACTAAATGGATCATTATATATGGCAACAAAAGCGTTGACAGAAACAGATATAACGAAAGTAACAAGAGCTTCTGTAAATAGTTTATTGAATGAAGTTGCTGTTGGGACATTTGCAGATTCAAACAAAGAATTTATTGATCATCCTACTGGTGATATTTTGAAAACAGCAATTGCCGAAATCAAAGACAATGACGCCGAAAATCCTGTGTATTTATTAAATCTTGGCTATACTGTTGGTACATCAACTCCAGCTGCAGGTTCTGCCGCAATTGCGGGAGATCAGAGAGGATGGAAAAAAGTGAGATTTCTTAAAAAATCAGGTCAATATATTATTCAATATGCTGATTTGGATGATAAAACATATCAAGAAAAAACAATTTCAAAAAATGGGACACACAATTTTACTCATTTCAGTTTTACTACCAATAATACAGTCTCTGTAGAACCAGAAAAATTAAAATGGGATATAAACTTTACTGTTTTTACTAATTTGATTGAAGGAAATGGTTCTTATGGCTATTCAGATTTTGTGGTTAATAATACAAAAGCAGGTGTAAAAGCATATCGCGTAAATGTTGCAAATGGAATAACGTATGATAATTTTTCTGAGAGTAATATCGATGAGTCAAAATTTGATAGTGATCAACGAATAATAGGAGATTCTTGGCGACAAGTTACTGCGCCACAAAGTTTGTTTACAGATAGATTTTATGTGATAAAAGATACAGAAAATAATTATTACAAAATAAAAATGCTTGCATTTCTTAACGCTTCTGGCGTGAGAGGTTATCCAAAATTTGAATATAAATTAATTAAATAACAATTATAAAATCAATAAATATGAATACTAAATTTACACTTTTAGCAGCTGCATTGTTTATGAATGTTGCCGCACATGCACAACAAGTAAACGGTCAAGTGACGATGGGATCAAATTATGCAAATGATGTTTATTATGGTTTAGATGGACAAACTGCAACAGTAACAAATAGAGCGGATTGGGATATTTCATTTTATCGTAAATCAAACTTTTCTACAGGAATTAGAGTGAATGATACAAAAGGAATTCAGGTTTTTGAAGCATCAAACGATTTATCTACTTGGAATAATATAAATGTTGCAAACGCTGGGTCTTGGACAGAATTGTATAATGACGATACAAATTGGCAAGAGGGAGCTTTTAATCAAGCTTCTGCGGTTTATGGTTGGGGAGCTTATGATATTGCAACGCATTTTGTAAAAGGAACAATTGTTTTTGTACTAAAATACACTACTGGTGAATATGTAAAATTGAAAATAGATCAGTTAAATGCACCAAGTGGAACGTATAGTTTTACGTATGCTAAATTAATTAATGGAACTTGGTCTACGGACAAAACAGTTTCTATAGCTCATTCTGTTTCGCCAAATAACTTATTCAATTATTATAATTTTATTACAGATAGTGTTACAACACCAGAACCAGAGCAAAGTAAATGGGATCTTAAATTTACAAAATACATTACACCATTAGATGCAGGAGGGAGTACCGTGATGTATTCTGTAACAGGAGTTTTGCAAAGTGATTTGATAAAAGTTGCTAAAACAGAAACAGGAAATCCTACAAATGATGCAGCGTATTTAGCGAGTATAAATACAGTTGGATATGATTGGAAAACTTTTAATATGAGTTCTGGAGGTTATACTATAAAACCAACTAATTTCTTTATTAAAAATAGTACAACAAATAAAATATACAAATTAAACTTTACAGCTTTCGAAGGTTCTGCAACAGGAGTTGTGAAATTTAATTATGAAAATGTTACAGCATCTTTAGGAACATCTGATTTAGAAAAAACAAAGTTCGGAGTTTATACAACTAACCAACCTAAAACTATATCTATTGTTTATAATTCGAATCAATCTGCATCATCGAATCTCTCTGTTCAAGTGTATTCTATGAACGGGCAATTGGTTCATCAAGAAATCTATAAACCAACATCATCATTTACCAACAAAACTATACAGTTATCAAAACTACCTGCCGGTGTTTATGTTGTAAAATTACAGTCTGCGGATAAAGTAGAGTCGAAAAAAGTCGTTTTACAATAAAGTTTTGAATAACTTTATTTTATCTCTTTGTGAAGGTTGCTCTATTTGGAGCAACTTTTTTTGTTGATTATTTTGAATTACAATTCCTCATAATCTATCATTTTAATAAAATAACAAACTACTAAATCCCCTCTGTCAAGCTGAATTCATTTCAGCTTCTTATTTCGTATGCAGTTGTGAGTTCCTTTCAATTTGGTATATTTACCATAGTTCTTTCAACTGTTTAATTTATTCCAATTTTCGGCTATTTGTTGTGAGTTCCTTTCAATTTGGTATATTTACCATAGTTCTTTCAACACCCGCAACCAGTGTTAAGAGCGCATTCCAGTTGTGAGTTCCTTTCAATTTGGTATATTTACCATAGTTCTTTCAACTCAAGCAATCCAGTGAATTGAGATACTGTAGTTGTGAGTTCCTTTCAATTTGGTATATTTACCATAGTTCTTTCAACAAATAAGCTGGGCTTAAGTACAGCTTTAGCGTTGTGAGTTCCTTTCAATTTGGTATATTTACCATAGTTCTTTCAACGAAGTGATTATATTTTGCATGATAGTTTATGTTGTGAGTTCCTTTCAATTTGGTATATTTACCATAGTTCTTTCAACCTATATCTACAAGGTCATGCCCTCCGATTGTTGTGAGTTCCTTTCAATTTGGTATATTTACCATAGTTCTTTCAACATTATACATAAAGTTTATTTATTTAATTTGGTTGTGAGTTCCTTTCAATTTGGTATATTTACCATAGTTCTTTCAACCAGCTAAAACCCAAACAATGAGCAAACTAAGTTGTGAGTTCCTTTCAATTTGGTATATTTACCATAGTTCTTTCAACATTTTCGGATTTCATAACGGCTTTGAAACTGTTGTGAGTTCCTTTCAATTTGGTATATTTACCATAGTTCTTTCAACCGAAGTTCTTATCAGTAGTATTAAATTCCTGTTGTGAGTTCCTTTCAATTTGGTATATTTACCATAGTTCTTTCAACTAAACCATCTAATTATATACACGACGCAATGTTGTGAGTTCCTTTCAATTTGGTATATTTACCATAGTTCTTTCAACAAAAGCAGCAGCAACTCCACCTCCACCAGTGTTGTGAGTTCCTTTCAATTTGGTATATTTACCATAGTTCTTTCAACAACTTCATCAAAAGTTACATCAAATAAATGGTTGTGAGTTCCTTTCAATTTGGTATATTTACCATAGTTCTTTCAACCTCAATTGTATTGAGCTTAGTGTTTAATAGGTTTTAGATGGTTTGTTAGAATTAAAAAAGTAAAGAAAAAATCCTATAATTCAAGTTGATTATAGGATTTTTCTTTTTCTAAAATAGTTCTAATTGTTGTGGTGTCGAAGGTAAATCTGTTTGTTGCTTAGAAAAAAAGATTTCCATTTGTCCAAATTGTTTATCAGTAATACAAATTATACCAACTTTGCCGTGTTGTGGTAAAGATTTTTTAACACGCCTTATATGCACATCCGCATTTTCTTTACTTGGACAATGTCGAAGATAAATCGAAAACTGAAACATTGTAAAGCCATCATCCAACAAATCTTTTCTGAAACGTGTTGCCTGACTTCGTTGCTTTTTAGTTTCTGTTGGCAAATCAAATAAAACAAGTACCCACATAATTCGGTATGCATTATAGCGTGAAAAATTCATGTAAATTCTGGATAACGAATCGTTCGCTGTTCTCCTGTCATACACTTATATAACGAACTTGTTGTAGAACTTACAGCAACCAATAAAGGTCGAGTTAGTCCATCAATTTTTACATCTTTTGTCGCAATTTTTAGTAAATGCGTTTTCGCTTCTTTTGATAACTCTGTAGGTCGAAAAGGCTTGCTCAACCATTCCAAAACCAACTCGTCCACGTACGGGCGATAAGGCTCCATAATATCATCGGCAAGGCAATAAGCATTGTATTTATTGCGATGAAAAATTCCGATAGTTGGATTTAGTCCCGAACTTACCAACGCACGAGCCACCATACTTCTTAAAATTGAATAGCCAAAATTGAGATAATTATTAGGTGCATCACCACCTCGTTCTCGTGTAAAATTCTCGAAAAGTTGTTTCCAATAATGTTGTGCTGCAATACCCTCCATATTACTTGTGTCCCCAGATTTTACATTTGTCATATAAGTTTGCATAGGTTCAGATACATAACCAAATTTTGACAACAAAGCTTTCTGTTGATAGATTTTTGCCTCAACAGTTTGTTTCCACAATTGCTTTTTCAACGGTTCAGACAAATTAATTTGATGTTTCAACCGTTCACTATGCTCCACGTGACCACTTATAGGCAACATCAATCCCAAAGGTAAATGACTTTCATCACAGCTAATAATCGCGACATTATGTTGTTGTAAAGCGATGATTAATTGATGACTTAATGTAATTTGATAATGATCTAATACCAAAAAACCTAAATCTTCCACAGCCACAGAACCTTTCAACTCCTTTGTTATTCCATCTTCTATTTTTAACTGATTATCTTTCAATTTCAAATATGATGGATTTCCGATATAAATGGTACGTTTTAGCATAATGTTAAGCTTTTGAAATATTTCCTAATCTATCCACTTTGAGTTTGATGCAAAATTCTTTTATCATAATACCATCAATTGACTTTTCCATTTTATTTAAAGCAGAAAATTCCACTTTATTTACAATAGTTGTAGAAATTTTATTTTGTATAAAAAAGCATTGATAAGTAGAAAAACTCACCACTTTATAAATTTGCTCTACATTTATTTTATTCTCATCAAAAACACCTTCAACTGGAACATAAACTAAATCATTTGGAGATAAGGTATATAATAACTGTTGTCCTTTTTCATTGGTTTCGGGAACGGCTTGTAAACCTTGTTTTTGTCTTTCGATAACAACATTTAAAGGAATGGTTTCATAACTGCGTTTTCCTGTTTTATCTTCATAAATTCCGAAAAACAAATTGGTTCCTTTTGCAGCTTCTACAAATTTTGTTGTTTTATTTCCTGTTTCTCCTAAAGAAAACTTACTACCTTGCTCAAAAACACGAACCTTTAAAATAGGCTGATGAGATTTTCCATCGTTGTAAAGGCTTATATTATTATTTAATTCTTCAATTCCTTCTGGTGAAAATGCAATTTCTGGTTTGTTGTCTTTTACTTTTAGATAATTCAATAAAATCTTTTGTATTCCTGTATCGGTAATTGATAAAATACTTTTTTCATTAAATGTAGCATCTAAAGATTTACGAGTAGCTGTTAATATTTTTCCTTTCGCCACTTTTATTCTATCCAAATGTACTTGCCCCGAAACCGTTTCTTTGTGTAACGGTTTTCTTACAGCCCAATTTGTACCTTTTTGTTCAACTTTTACCTTTTTACCATTCTCAATTTTTTCATAATAATTGGTTGCTTTATTAATAACACGGAGGTTTTGTTTGAAACTAATTACAATATTTTGCAAGGAATTACGACTATCTTCTGTAAAAGTTTCCCAAGGTTTTTTAAAACCTTTAAAGGCAGTTCTTTCCACACCGTCTTTATCTAAATACGTTTCTTGTATTCTCAGATTGCGTTGTAAATCAAATCTAAATTTCTTTTGCTCATCTTTTGTTTTATTTTTCTTTGGCAAAGCACTTTCATTATTCAATAAATTCACATGATCTCTCGTTGCACAGGCAATAACTAATGCATCCATTGCGTGATGGCGATGATCGATACGTTTTTTAGAAAATCCTTTTGATAACTCAATAGGAACTGTAGGAATTATTTTTCCGTGCGTATTTTTTGATGTAAAATCTGTTGAATTAGTCAAAATATTCATTCGTTCAAAACGTGGTAAAACCAAGTCATTCCAAATGTCGTTCAATCCCCAATCTTGTTTTAATCTTGTGGTAATTTTTCCATTTCCTGGTACAATATTTTTTGAATTTACGCCGTCATCTTTACTTCCAGTTTTATCATCACGAACAATATTCGATAATAATTGTGTAACATATTTGCTGATATAACGCGTATCATTCAACTGACGTTCAATCATTTTTTCAGGAATATCTTCTAACAATAACTTGTTGCGTTTCCCTCTGTTTTTATCATAATTCTGTTTTACAAAATCTTCATATTCAGAAACTTCCAAAATAGTCATTTTATCAGAAACCTTATATCCATGAAATTTCTTAATAAATTCAAAGCCTAATTGATTGTCTTTCAGTTTATTTACAGCCGATTCGCAAATCACTTTATTGCTCATACTATCATCAAAATAGCGACTTTGTGGTATAATGTGTTCAATCTCGTATTCTGGTGTAAACAATTTATTCAATGGAATAATTTGTCCCGTATAAGGCGAACGATATTTTTGTTCTAACCACAATTTATATCGTTTTAAATCAGAATTAGATGGTTGAGCAGTTTTACTAATTTTCAGAATATCTTCATCAATATTTTCTTCGGCATTCAAAACACCTTCTTCGTAAATCTTCAAAATTTCTTGTTGCATTGGCGAATATGGTCGAACATTATCTACTTTTGTATCTAACGCCATTTCTGCCAACAAAGCTTTGATACGCAAATTGGTATTCTCATTATCTGTAACCGTTGCTGTAATGCGTTTACGATCATCTGCTGTATTTTTCATTTCACGACCTAATTCGATATGAATTTCAGTAAAGAAATCTTTCGCTCCTTTTCCATAATGGTTCCAAATATCTTTTACCACACGCAAAGTTTCGGTAATTACTTGCTCTACAATTGGATTTCGTAGTGAATGTTGTTTAAAATCTTCTAAAAATTGATTCAAATCCTCTACAGAATTCCATTTTCCTGCAATAGATGCCTCAGAATGTCGCCCATAAACCACATATTGAGCTAACCACAATGGTAAAGCTTGAAAATCATCTTCAGAATTAAGATGTTTTGCTTTTTCACGAACACGATCTTTGATATTTTCATCATATTCGCCAGTGATTATTTTTTCGATTCTTTCTTTAGAATTTTGGTCAATATTTTCCCAATTCCATTGATTTCCGAAACGCATCAAAGGCAATAGTTTTTTGATTGCTTTTTCCGAAAAACTACCATAATCACTTTTGAAAGGAGGAAATTTCTTGAAAGCATCTATAAAAGTTGTTTCCTGCAAACCTTTTTTATTGGCGAAAGTTTTTAACGCTTTTTCATACTCAATTTTATCGTTTACCGAATAAATGATGTGCCATAAAGCCATTTCATTTTCAAAATTTAGAAAATCTTTTGGCGCATTTTCTACTTTATCTAAACGAGATTGAATTAAATTTCGGGTTTCATTTCCAGGATAATCTTTGTCTTGAACGTAATTCCAACGGTATTTTACCACTTCATCATTTAAAGCTTTTCCTTTTAAACCATTGCCATCAAGTAAGAATTTTATTAAAGCATCTTGTTTAATTTCTTTTTTAGAGTTTAACCAATACAACAAATTTTCCCAATCTTGTGTAGAATTTAAGAAATTATTTGTTACATTTTTATCATCATCTTTGGTATAAATAGCCAAATTTTGCAACCATTGCAGCAATCTAAATTCTTGAAAATAAGGATTTGATTTCGCAAGAACTTTTAGCGGACGAATAATTTCTTCTCCGTTTTCATTTTTTGATTTCCTAAACTCTAAAGTACAATTTGAAATACCAAATTTTTGGCTTTTCAAAGGGCGTTGATAAAAGATTATATCATTCAAAAACAAATGCACGAAATCTTTTGAATCTAAAATTTGTTGATGTTGTTCGTTATTTTTATATAATTCTCGAACACAATCTTGTAACAAATTTTCATTTTGTAACTCTGTATGAAATTCTTTTTGAGTTTTTAGAATTTGTTCTAATTCCTGTTTATAAAATTTACGCTCAATGGTACGAACCAGTTTTCCTTTTATTTTCTGTTTAGGATTCAGTAATAGATTCTCATAAATATAAGTTCCTACAGTTTTTTGAGATTGATTAATGTCTTGTTCGGTTTTCTTTTTTAATAAAGTCCAATCTTCTGCACTTGGTGCACGAAAACTACGTTTTACCAACCCTTCTTTATCTAATTTTTCCGTTCCATCATCATTCAAATCTGTGGTAACTATAAAATCACGCACTTTATCTTTCCAATCGTCCATAGAAATCTTGCTCGATCGTCTGTAAATCCAACCATTTTCTAAATGCAAAGAATACCAAATTTCTCCTTTTTTATTGGTTTCAGCATCAGGTATAACATCAACAATTTTCAAAGAATGAAATTCAACTAATTTATTTGGGTTTTCTTCCTCTTCTTCACCTCTCAACTGGTAATATCCACGTTTTTGATTAAAATTAAGAATCAACCAAGCTAATTCATCTTTTTCAATTTTTTGAGTTAAAGCTTTTTTTCGTAAATAATAAATAGTCCAATCGTAAGGAATTAAACAATCATTTCCATTTTTATCTTTAAGAAATTCGGGTTGATTTTGCTTAAAATCTTCTAACATTTCATTGAAAGAATTCTTAAAAAGAAACTCTGTATGAAATGCTAATTTTGGTTCAGCTTGATTGATGAATTTACCAAAACGTTTAGTAAAATCAATCTGCTCATCATAATGTTTTGGTAAGAAACCTAACAAATGCAAAACGCGATGCAAACGCTCACGACGTAACAAATGACGCTCTCTCAATCGACGAACTCCACGATAACCAGTACGTTCTGCTGTTTGAGAAATAGAATTTCCTTCTCCAAATTTTCCTAAAATATCTTGAGACATTGGAATAATTCTACTTCCCATTCCTAAGATATTACCTTGCTTATTTTCAAAGTCTTGCTGAATCAACGCCCAACCAATTGAGTTGGTTCCGAGGTCTAATCCGAGTATATTTTTAGTCATAAAGTCTTTTGCTTCTAATTTAAGAAGAAAAAAGAAACAAAATTTACGGTTTCCCGTATTGTGGATTAAATTTATTAATCTACATTTGTAATGAAAGGAACTCACAATAAGGATTATTCCGTTGTGAAAACATTTAGTGCCTCGCCTATCTGCGGGGCTTTTTTATGTCTATATATCAACTGCTAAATTCCTTTCGAGTTAGGTGTGGGAATATATTTTTTCTTAAATCAGCATAAAAACACCTCTGTCAACCTAAACTCATTTCAGTTTCTCATCATCACCTTAAAAATTTAAAAACCTACCAACTTGAAACTAACTAATAAAAAAATCCCCTCTTGAAGGGGTAAGGGGAGTGTTTTTTTGGACAGAATATAGGATTGTAAAAACAACTTAAAAACCTACCAACTTCCCAACTTAAAGACCTACCAAGATAAACCATGAATATCTCGTGGTACTTTCGTCAATATAGAATGGTTAACGAAAAGATACAGAATGGATAAACAAAACCTAAAGAATATCAAAAGATGAATATCCATCGTGTTTATTTTCAATTTATTACGTGTTATAAAAAAAGTAAAAACAGGTAAATTATAGTAAAATAAAGCAAATTTCAGTAAATTTTGGTAAATAGAATTTTTGTCCCAATAGTTTTCACAACTTTACATAACAACCCTTAAAACATTATAAAATGGGAAAAATTTATGACTCTTTATTATCTGGCTCAAGTGGGCGAACTGGACGTGTTGTCATTGCCAACATAAACGGACACGAAATATCTCGTATTCGTCCACGTAAACGAACTAAAACTCCAACTGAAAAACAACAATTAGTTCGAGATCGTATGAAAGTATGTGTAGATTTTATGGTTTCTTACAGAGCTTTTGCTTGCAAACATTATGGATACAGAACAGGAATGCGATCATGCTACAACCAAGCTTTTACAAATCTTACAACAAGCTTTGGTATAGACTATACTACATTTAGTATTGTACCAGATTATGCGAAAATTGCATTTGCAAAAGGTGGTTTATTGGCTGTAATTCCTACTTCAATAGCAATTCCTACACCTAATACGATAGAAATTACTTGGCAAAACAATGCCGGCTCTAATCCAGATAGAGAAACAGATATGTTGCAAATATTAGTAGCTTTTGAAAATGAAATCAATACAAATTTTATAGAGAATGCTGCTCCTCGTCTTGATGAAACGTATACATTAAATCTGACGAACTATCAATTAGGAAAAGTACTCCATTTTTGGATAGCTTTTCGTGCAATAGATGAACTTTCAGTATCCAATTCAATCTATCTTGGCAGTATTACGACATAGAAAAAGTAAGATTTACTAAAGAGTTAAAATGGTATAGATCTATAATTCAGTTTAACTCTTTAGTCATTATATTTCTCTAAAATCTGCAAATAAATCATCATTTTCAAATAGTAACATCTACTACCAAGCTTAAAATACTTTATTTCACCATTGGTCTTTAACTTTTCTAATGTTTTAGGACAACAATCAAATAATTCCATCACGTCTTTATCAGACATTAAATCATCTTTGGTAATTTTATAATTCAAATCTTCAAAACAATTCTGAACCTTTTCTAACAAAATTGAGAGTTCTTGGGAGGTAAATTCTATCTTTTTCATAAATTTAAAAGTTTGGGACGATTAAATTACGAGTTATTTAGCTTATATACAATATTTTAATGATTTGATTTAATACTGAAAATACCTGATTATATCACTAATTTTTTAAAATTTATTTGTTTACTCTCCCAACAAAACACCCGAAACATTCCAATAACTAAAGCTATTTCCTTCTGGTTTTCCTTGTGGAATAATTATTTTTACGGTATGTTTCCCAGCTTTTAAATTCCCTAAATGGATAAAATAAGGATTTGTAATTGTTCCTGGGCACCAATTAGAACGACTATAATCTGAAGAAGATAAACCATTATCAAAATTACCTGAAGCTGGATTATAAGCACGATATGAGCCACAATCTTGTCGCCAAGGAATAGTATTGAATACTTTTTGATTGTCTACAAAAACCGTATTTTCTTTTGGTACAAATTCATCTCCATTTTCCCAACCACCATGACCAGTTGTTATAAAACGCAGTTTAGCATTAGTAAAATCCTCTTTTAAAGTAAACTCTACTGTAAATCCATTTGCATCATCAAATAACGATGGATACTCTTGTCCAGCCATTTCCATCACATTAACCGTATTGAAAACTGACTGAACTTTTTGATTAGGAAGTGTTGATCCACTTGATGGATGAACCGTTATATTAGCAGAAATTGTATGTCCGCCTTGATCGTAATTTCCAATAAAAAAACCGATTAAAACTTCTTGATTAGACAAGACAGATTGAAATTCAGATATTTCTTGACGATATTTTGCTTCTGTTTCCCAATCTTGATTTTTGATTTGTATGTGATTGAATTTATTGATTCCGAAAGGCGTAAAAAAGCGCATCAATTCAATGTTTGATGTGTATTTATCTGTTGTAAAATAGCCTTGATATTTTTTACCATTACCGTTTGTATAAATAGGTAATTGATTAATTCCTTTTTGTAAACCATCTAAAAAAGTAATTTCAGAGTTTTGAGGAATAAGAAACACAGAACCCGTTCTGTCGTACGCATCGCCATTAGATTGTTGAGTAACGTTTAAGAAAATTTGACTTCCACTTTTTATCTGTGGTATTTTTATTTTTCTTACGACAACTGTTCCATTTGCAAAGCGATAAATAGAATCATTAGAAGGAAACTCTTTACTAAAATTAATCTGTTGATTTTTTAATAAATTAATATCCATAAACTTACTTTTCCAGATAATTTCCTTGTAGGTTAATAGGTCTAAAGCGGGTTGTACCAATTCTTTTGTAATAAATTGTGATGGAATAATATCTTTTTCACGTTCAATTTTCACGGCACGAATAGTAGAATTATTGTTACGTGTCAATTCCAAAACAAAACCAAGATTTAGTCCAACCGTTGTTGGTGCTGCATTCAGGTTCATATTGTCAACGTACCAAACATCAATTGTGTTAGAATTAATAGAAGTTGTAGCTTTTTTACAACGCAATCCCAAAATACGTTTTGTTTCTTTTGTAAGTGTAAATACAGCTTTATTAAAAGAAATTGAATCATTACTAATAATAGAATGAATTGAATCAAATTGAGTGATAGATGAAATGACAGGCGATTTATCTTTATTGAAATAAAATAGTTCATTCGGAAATTTACCTGATTGATTAAAGCTATTTTGCGTACCAATAATTGTTTCTTTGGTATTTGCTAAAACTTGAATAGGATTACTCTCTTCAATTTTTTTACCATTAGAAATACGTTCGTATGTAATTTGATACGTTTCTTGTGCATTTACAAAAAATGCTTGTATGCAGATAATGAATGTTATAATTAATTTTAATCTCATATTTTCTAAAAATAAAAAAGGTTTACAAAAGAATTGTAAACCTATAAAATATTATGTTTTAATAAAAATTATATCAGATAAAAGCGTTAATTCCGGTAACATCTGCACCAGTTATCAATAAATGGACATCGTGCGTACCCTCATAGGTAATGACCGATTCTAAATTCGCAGCATGCCTCATCATAGGAAAATCGCCCACAATTCCCATTGCACCAATTATTTGACGAGATTCTCTTGCAATATCAATCGCCATTTTCACATTATTGCGTTTTGCCATAGAAATTTGTTCTGGCGTTGCTTTATCTTCATTTTTCAACGTACCTAATCGCCAACATAAAAGCTGTGCTTTTGTAATTTCTGTAATAAATTCGGCTAATTTTTTCTGTTGCAATTGATAAGAAGCAATTGGTTTTCCGAATTGTGTTCTTTCTGTAGAATATTTCAAAGCAGAATCGTAACAATCAATTGCAGCGCCAATTACGCCCCAAGAAATTCCGTATCGTGCAGAATTTAAACAAGATAAAGGGCCTTTTAAGCTCTTAACATCGGGTAAAATATGATGTTCTTCAATCTTAACATTTTCAAAAACTAATTCACCTGTTTTAGACGCGCGTAAAGACCATTTATTGTGTGTTTCTGGCGTAGAAAAACCTTGCATACCACGTTCTACAATTACTCCACGAACTTTTCCTTCTTCATCTTTTGCCCAAACAACCGCAATATCGCAAATTGGCGAATTTGTAATCCACATTTTTGCTCCATTCAAGACATAATGATCACCGTTTTTTATTAGTCGAGTTTCCATTCCTCCAGGGTTAGAACCATGATTTGGCTCTGTTAAACCAAAACTTCCAATAAACTCTCCTGAAGCTAACTTTGGTAAAAATTTACGTTTTTGCTCCTCTGATCCGTATGTATAAATTGGATACATAACCAATGACGATTGTACCGATGCAGCAGAACGTACAGCAGAATCGCCACGTTCTAACTCTTGCATGATCAATCCGTATGACATTTGGTCTAATCCTGCACCACCATATTCTTCAGGAATATACGGACCTAAAGCGCCAATTGCACCCAATTTTTTCATCAAATCAGGAATGTCTTTGTGATGTTGTGCAGCATCATCTATGACTGGTTTTATTTCGTTATCCACAAAATCTCGAACAGATTGACGAATTAATTTATGCTCATCAGTTAATAAATCATCAATCTTAAAATAATCTGTAGTTGAATTCATTTTATGCGGTTTTATTTTATTAAATCTAATTATTATTCACTAAATTAAAAATAATTCTGAATATTATTTACTAAATATTTTAAATCTAAAAACTTTTGTCTAATTTAGGTAAACTTTAAAACCACAAAATAACACAAAAAATGATAGAAAACGAATTAAAAGAATTAGGTATTTTGTCCGATAACTTCGGAACTTCAACAGGAAGTACTTGGTTTGGAAAAGGAGAACTCTTAAATTCTTATTCGCCAGTTGACGGAAAATTGATAGGAAGTGTTAAAACTTCAACAAAAGAAGATTACGAAGAAGCGATTCAAAAAGCACAAAAAGCATTCAAAGAATGGCGATTGATTCCTGCGCCAAAACGTGGAGAAATAGTTCGTCAATTTGGAGATAAATTGCGTGAAAAGAAAGCTGATCTTGGTAAATTAGTTTCGTACGAAATGGGAAAATCTTATCAAGAAGGTTTAGGAGAAGTACAAGAAATGATCGATATCTGCGACTTTGCAGTAGGTTTATCACGTCAATTATATGGTGCTACAATTCATTCCGAAAGACCTTTGCATCGCATGTACGATCAATATCATCCGTTAGGAGTTGTAGGTGTAATTTCTGCTTTTAACTTTCCTGTAGCAGTTTGGGCGTGGAATACTTGTTTAGCACTAATTTGTGGAGATACAGTAATTTGGAAACCAAGTGAAAAGACGCCGTTGTGCGCAGTTGCTTGTCAACATATTTTGGCTGAGGTTTTAGCGAAAAATAATGTGACTGAAGGCGTTTCTTGTTTAGTGATAGGAGATAAATCTATAGGCGAATTAATTTCTCATGATCGTCGTGTTGCATTGGTTTCTGCAACGGGTTCTACGAGAATGGGAATTGAAGTAAACAAAGTTGTAGCGGCTCGTTTAGGAAAAACTATTTTAGAATTAGGAGGAAATAATGCCATTATTGTAACGCCAGATGCAGATCAGAAAATTATGTTGACGGCCGCAGTTTTTGGAGCAGTTGGTACTGCTGGTCAACGTTGTACAACAACTCGAAGATTAATTGTGCATGAGGCTATTTATGATAAAGTAAAAGAAGCATTAGTAAATGCTTATAAACAAATAAAAATTGGAAATCCATTGGATACAGCAAATCATGTTGGTCCGTTAATCGATACACATGCAGTCAAAATGTATATGGATGCATTAGTAGAGATAGAGAAAGAAGGAGGAAAAATTTTGGTTGAAGGTGGAGTTTTAGAAGGAGAAGGTTATGAAAGTGGTTGTTATGTAAAACCAATGATTGCTGAAGTTAAAAATGAATTCAAAATAGTTCAGAAAGAAACATTTGCACCAATTTTATATTTAATTAAATATTCAGGTGATGTGATGGAAGCAATTGATATTCAGAATAATGTAGCACAAGGTTTATCATCATCAATCATGACAAATAATTTGCGCGAAGCTGAATTATTTTTAAGCCAACAAGGTTCTGATTGTGGAATTGCCAATGTAAATATTGGAACATCTGGAGCTGAAATTGGAGGAGCTTTTGGAGGAGAAAAGGAAACTGGAGGAGGTAGAGAATCTGGTTCTGACGCTTGGAAAGCCTATATGCGACGCCAAACAAATACGATTAATTATTCGACAGAAGTACCATTGGCGCAAGGAATTAAGTTTGATTTTTAAAATTTTACACAGATGAGTACAGTACACGAAAGATTAGCAAAACATATATTAGCAGACGGATATCCAATTGTAATGGATATGGATAAATCACACGGTTCTTATGTTGTAGACGAAAATGGAGTAGAATATTTGGACATGTTTTCGATGTTTGCCTCTACAGCGATTGGTTATAATCATCCACATTTGATGGAAAAAATAGAGTTTTTAGGTAGAAATGCAGTCAATAAACCTGCAATGTCCGACATTTATACCAAAGATTATGCAGATTTGATTGATACATTTGCACGTGTGGCAATGCCAAAAGAATTGCAGTATTTATTCTTTATTTCAGGTGGAACATTAGCTGTAGAAAATGCACTAAAAACAGCTTTTGATTGGAAAACTAGACTTAATTTATCAAAAGGAATAGAGCAGGAAGCGGGCGAAGTTATTCATTTCAAGCAAGCTTTTCATGGTCGTTCTGGTTATACATTGTCGTTAACAAATACAAAAGATCCTCGTAAATACGAGTATTTTCCAAAATTTGATTGGCCAAGAATTGATAATCCAAAAATTAATTATCCTGTAACAGAAGATAATTTATCAAAAACGATTGAAGCTGAAAAAAGAGCGATAGAACAGATAGAAAATGTTTTAGAAACGCGTAAAAATAAAATTGCATGTATTATTATAGAGCCAATTCAGGGAGAAGGAGGTGATAATTATTTTAGAAAAGAATTCTTCCAAAAATTACGTGAAATTTGTGATAAAGAAGAAATCTTATTGATTTTTGATGAGGTACAAACAGGAATGGGAATGACTGGTAGAATGTGGGCTTTTCAGCATTATGATGTGATTCCTGATGTGATTTCTTTTGGTAAAAAAACGCAAGTTTGCGGAATTTTAGCAAATAAAGAGAAGCTTGATCAAATTCCGAATAATGTGTTTAAAGAATCGAGCAGAATCAATTCTACATTTGGTGGAAATTACATTGATATGTTGCGTTTTAAATTAATATTAGAAGTAATAGAAAAAGAAAATTTAGTACACAATGCCGAAGAAAAAGGAAAATATATAATAGATAGATTAAATGACATCGCGAAGCATACCAATAAAGTGCACAGTGTCCGTGGTTTAGGATTGTTTATTGCCTTTGATTTTGATTCGGATATTAATCGTTCAGCGTTTATTAATACGTGTTTTGATAATAAGATGATTATTCTTCCGTGTGGAGAAAAATCGGTTCGTTTGCGACCACATCTTAATTTATCCTTCAAAGAAGTTAACAAAGCGTTAGAAATTATTAAATTAGCATTAAAATAAAGTAAAAAAGCAACCAATTAGAGGTTGCTTTTTTTACTTTTGTAGATTGAAACAAATAGTATGATAGAATCTTTTTTCTTTGATTTTGATGGAACTTTACAAGGTTTTGAGAATCATCAAATCAGTGAATCGACGACAGAAGCGTTGAAAATTTTAAAACAAAAAAACAAAAAAATATACATTGCAACTGGGCGAAATTTAGTCGATATGCCTGAGCATGTTTTTGAATATAGTTTTGATGGATACATCAATAATAATGGTGGAATGTGTTCGGATGAAAAGCGAGAAACGTTTTATGTGGAATATATAAATCCTTCTGATATTGAGGCTTTGTTAAAATATGATGAAACAAATCCGTTTGCTTTTTCGTATATGACAAATGATAAATTTAGTATTAATCGTATAAATGAGCGTGTCGAAAAGTCGTTCGCTTATTTTGGAATGGAAGTCCCGAATGTAGTAGATCCACGAGATTTACCAAAAGATAACATTATGCAAATGAATTTTTTTGTTGATGAAAAAGAAGAAAAATATTTGATAGAAAATGTACTGAAAAATAGTATAGGTACACGTTGGATAGAATATTTTGCAGATATTAATCCCAAAGGAATTAATAAAATGAAAGGAATTGAGCGAATGGCGAATAAACATCAACTTGATTTGAATAAAACAATGGCTTTTGGTGATGGAGGAAATGATATTACGATGATACAAGGTTGTAAAATAGGCGTTGCGATGGGCGATGCAAAAGATAATGTAAAAGAATTGGCAGATTATGTTACAACTTCTGCTGATGATCATGGAATTTGGAATGCGTTGAAATTTTATGAATTAATTTAAGAATAATCGATAAAAAGATAAAGTTTTGATAAAAAAATGCATAAATCTGTATGATTTATGCATTTTTTATTTAGGTTTATTACAAAATAGCATTTTATGAAAAAATATGTACTCTTTGTAATTTTATTAACTACAATTTCGGTATTTGCACAAGAAAAATTATTGGTTAAATACCAAGAAATTACTTTTCCTGTAATGTATGATATGAATGGGAAAGAAATTGTTCAGAGCCTAGAAATGAAGAAATCTTTATCCCAACCTGTTGATTATTTTTTAACGATTGATGGAAAAATTGGTCAATATTATAAAATAGAGAAATTAGACAACAGCCAAACTGGTTTTAAAATGGTAATGACTGGAGGAATTTGGGATGAAAATAGAGAATTTGATTTTGAGAAAAATGAAATTCATATTGAGTATATGGCAAATAACAAACCTTATATTTTGATTGATTCTATTCCGCGAAAAAATGATTATCAGTTAACTCGAGAAACAAAAAAAATGTTAGGTTATGAGGTGAAAAAAGCAGAATATAAAACAGAAAAAGCAACTATTGTAGTTTGGTATGCACCAAGTTTACCTGCTCGTTTTGGTCCAAAAAGATATATTAATTTCCCAGGCTTAGTTTTATCTGTTCAGTTTTATAAAAATGGAGAAACAGAACCAGTAACAGAAATTACTGCAACTTCTGTTGAATTTGATGATAAATTGAAGCCCTATCAATTGAAAAAAGGGAAAACGATTAATAAAACAGAATTAAATAATATGATAAAAGAAGATGAAATTCGTCAAAAAGAAGAATTGATTCAATATCAAGGTGTAAGTAAAGATTAATTTTAAGTCTACACTTGTAGAATCTAAATAAAATTATTATCTTTAAAATAGAATTATAAAAATCATGAATTATATGAAAAATAAATTACTATTTACGTTGTTATTTTCGAGTTCAATTTTATTTGCTCAAGAAAAATTGTCTGTGGAGTATCGTTATACAATAAAACACGATGATGAAAAAATGAAAGAATTTGAAATGCAACAAGCACAAAAAGGTAGTGGAGTTATGAAATTAGGAGGTTCTCCTAATATTTTTTATCAATTAGAGTTCAGTAATAATCAATCTAATTTTAAAAAGGTTGAAGTGATTAATAATGAACAAAATAACGGAGGAGGAATGAATATGTCCATAAATATTGGTGGAGAATATAAAACTTTGACGAATAATATTGATCAGAAAAAATTTCAACAAGAAGTTTTTTTAGACAAACAAGATTATGTTGTAATTACGCCTTACAAAGATTATCAGTGGAAAATAACAGATATAGAAGATACAATTCTGGGATATAAAGTGATAAAAGCTGTAGGAGTAGACAACGGAAAACAGATTGCAGCTTGGTATGCACCAGAACTTAAAATAGATGCAGGTCCAAATCAAATAAATGGATTGCCAGGATTAGTCTTAAAAACGGTGAGTGAATTGGGTAATAAATTAGCTTCTATTACAACGTATGAAGCTGAAAAAATTAACGTAAATCCTAAGAAAATGGCTAAAATTCAGTCAATGAAAGGTAAAGAAATTTCGCAAGAAGAATTTAAGAAATTACAAGATGAATCCAGAGAAAAAATGAGACAAAGTTTTTCTATTGGAGTAGATAAGAGTTAATAAAAAAGCCAACTTTTTAGTTGGCTTTTTTATATGGAAAACTGTAATTTATTATTTTTCAATACAACCCATTACGCGTTGCATAAAGGTATTGGCAGCAGTACGCTCGTCCATTCCTTGCTCTTCCATCATTTGCTTCATTTCAATAGCTCCACAAATGTTAGAAATCATTTCTCCTATTACTTCTTGTTCTGGCTCTTTTACGGCTGGTGAATCAGCATAAACTTCCAAAACTTCCAAAGCAGCTTCCATAGCTTCTACAGAAACATTTTTTGATAAATTTTTAAATACCGGTAGTTTCATTGATCAATTCTTTTACAGCATCAATTTTAGACGCAGTTACTTGTCCTACTTTTTCTCCTCCTTTAAATACCGCGAATGTTGGTAAATTAGGCACTTCAGCTAATTTTCTTGATTCTACTAATTTCTCAGCATCAACGTATAAAAATTCTGCTTGACCTTCGTATTCAGCCGCTAATTTCTTGAATTTTGGCTTTACCAAACGGCAATTTCCGCACCATCCCGCACCGTATTGTACAATTACTATATTGTTATCAGCAACAACCTGTGCTAAGTTATCTTGTTCTAATTCTGCAAACATATTATTTACTTTTATTAAAAGTTAAAAATTGGATATAAAAAAGGCTGTCTAAGAAATAAACGTATTATTTTATATTGAAAATGAATTCTTTAAAAAATCTTCTGTCAATCATTTTAGACAGCCTCTGTAAATTTTAGAAAATCAACGATTTTCTAAATTATTTTTTAGTGAGAAGCTAAGTAAGAAGCAACACCATCTTTTGTAGCGCTCATTGCATCTTTTCCTTCTTCCCAGTTTGCTGGACAAACTTCACCATATTTCTCAACATGTAAAATAGCATCTAATAAACGTACATACTCATCAATGTTACGACCTAATGGTAAATCGTTGATAGTTTCGTGACGAACAACACCGTTTTTATCGATGATGAAAGTTCCACGGTAAGCAACTGGGGCTCCTTCAAATTTTAAAGAATCATTTTCTTCATTGTATACATATTCACCAGCCAATACACCATAATCCATAGCAATAGTTTTAGCAAAATCTGCAACGATTGGGTAAGTAACACCTTCGATACCTCCGTTATCTTTTGCAGTGTTTAACCACGCTAAGTGAGTTTCTTCTGAATCTACAGAAGCAGCAACAACAATTGCATCTCTTTTCTCAAATTCAGCTAATTTAGCTTGGAAAGCATGTAATTCTGTTGGACAAACAAAAGTAAAATCTTTTGGATAAAAGAATAATACAATGTTTTTTTCTCCAATTGGTAAAGAAAAGTTTTCTACAATTTCGTCTCCATCAATTACTGCTGGCGCTGTAAACAAAGGCGCTTTTTTTCCTACTAATGACATAATTTTAATTTTTATATTTTATTTTTTAATTCTTGATTTAATAAAACTAACTAAAGTTTTTTAGCTCTTTTACTGATACAAATTTAGAATGATTTGTAAGATTGTCAATAGATTTTTAATTTCAATTATAGATTAAACTATAAATAAATCTTATAACCATTGATTGTCAAAATTTATTGAGTTTATCTTTTATTGAAAAATTGCTTTTAGACTTTTCTTTCTAATCATTATTATGCTAATTTACAATTTGTTTAGTCTATAAAGAATGATATTACTTATGTTGATGATTATTTAAAACCAATAAAAAAGTCATTACAAAAATTTATAATGACTTTTTTGAATATCTATTAATAAGAAATAAAGCAGACTTCAACAATATCGTCCCCAGATTTACAATTTTCTATCTGTATTTTTACAGAATT
This sequence comes from Algoriella sp., assembly GCF_036647415.1. Lineage (NCBI taxonomy): Bacteria > Pseudomonadati > Bacteroidota > Flavobacteriia > Flavobacteriales > Weeksellaceae > Algoriella > Algoriella sp. The sequence continues at coordinate 8,205 of NZ_JAVXKG010000015.1, read as the reverse complement.
TTCTCCGGGTACTATTCTTATTTCATTTGATAATTTACTATATCCATTTTTTGGATTTTTATATTTTACTTGAAATCTACCTATCTTGTCCATCGATGTTAGGTTATTATAATCAAAGATATAAGAACATTCGTTCGTATTTTTTGTCCAATTTGTTATTGTTACAAAAGGAGTACAACTATACGACTTTGTATCATTATCAAATAAATTATCATAAAATTCATCACAAGAAAATAGTGTGAAACAGAAAAGGAGAAAACTAAATTTTATAAACTTCATTCACATTAATTTGAGTTGTAAATAAACCATAATTCACAAAAACGATATCCTTCTTTATTTTATCAATTGTACCAACAGATGTAGAACCATGTATTTTTACACGATCACCAACTTTCAAGGCATCAATTTTTTTCTTAGTTTCGGCTTTTTCTTTTTGTACAATTACTTCTTTTTGTTTAGAAATGATAGCCGAATTATCTTTCAACTCTCGTTGAACTTCTTTTTCTACTATTTTTTCTATTTTTTTCAGTTGCTGAACTTCCTTTGTTTTTTTTGAATTTTCCATTTCAATTATCTTCAAGAAATTAGCAATTAATTGCTTTTTATTTTTTGATTTCAAATACGAATCCGACATATCTACAATTCGTTTTCCAAGCATCATTGTTTTTTGTTCGCGATCATACAATTGTTGAAAATCATATAGCTTTTGTTGAATTTTTTCGTTTGTTAACTCTAATTTTTCGTTGTTTTCGATACTCGATTCACGTAATTCTTCAACTTGATCTTTTGTTTTCTGAATTTCAAATTTTTCTTGTTGAAGTTTTAAAATTGTTTTATCTAAGCTAACTTTATCACTTTCTACTTTTTTCTTTGCACGATTGATTAAACGAAATGGAATCTTATTTTTTTCTGCAACTTCAAATGTAAATGAACTTCCGGCTTGTCCAACTTCTAAGCGATAAAGTGGATCTAACGATTTTTTATCAAACAACATACATGCATTTATCGCTTCTGGTAAACTTTCCGCGCTCAATTTTATGTTGGTATAGTGTGTTGTAAAAACTCCGAAAGAATTACGCTCGTAAAATTCCTCAAAAAAAACTTCAGCCAAAGCTCCTCCCAATTCAGGATCAGAACCTGTTCCGAATTCATCAACAAGCAATAATGTTTTATCGTCTGCTTGTTTCAGAAAATAAGACATTTGTTTTAGGCGATAACTGTAAGTTGATAAGTGATTCTCGATAGATTGATTATCACCAATATCTGTAAAAATTTGATTGAAAAAACCAAACTGACTTTCCTCTTTTACAGGAACCAAAACACCACTTTGAAACATGATTTGTAGTAAACCAATTGTTTTTAATGTGATAGATTTTCCACCTGCATTTGGTCCAGAAATAATAATGATTCTACATTTCTCATTTAATTCTAAACTTTGTGGAATCGTTTTTTCTTCACGTCTTTTATTATTTAGAAACAAGACAGGATGATAGGCATCGATTAGTTTGATAACTCTATTTTGAGATATTTTTGGTAAAATACCATTTATTAGAAATGCGTAATTTGCTTTTGCTTGGGTAAAATCTATGTACTCTAAAAAAGCTTGATATTCTTCTAAATTTGGTTTATAGATAGCAATTTGAGCAGTTAAATCTAAAAGAATTTGAATGATTAAATGTTTTTCTTCTTCCTTTAATTCTTCCCATTCTCGTCGTGGAGCTAAAACACTTTCGGGCTCTATAAATGTAATAGAACCTGTTTTTGAAGTTCCTAAAAATTGACCTTTTACACGTTTTCTTTGGAATGATTTTACAGCTAAAACACGTCGATTTCCAATTACAGATTCTTTAATATCATCTAGATTATCTGCATGATAAGCCATAGATTTATTGAATAACTCTGTAATACGTCCATTTAGATGGCGCAAACGATCGCGAACAATTTTAAGTTCTGGACTTGCGTCGTCCTTAATTTCTCCAAATTTATTAAAAACTTGATCGATTAATTTAACAATGTTTTTTTCGTAGACAATTGATTCTCCTTTCTGAAATAAAGAGGGCGAATATTCTTTAAAAGCCGTTAAATATTTCAAAATTTCTTTTACTTGTAAAGTATTTGCTTTAATCTTGAAAAATTCTTCAGCAGGTAAATAATAATTCTCAATTTCTAGTCGTCCCAGATTTTCATCTAAAATATAATATTCAGAAAATGGAAATTGATTTCCACCTTCAATACTCGATAAAATTTCGTTTGTAGTCTGTAAATCTTCAACCAAAAGTTGTTGATTTTCGTATGGTTTTAGTTGAAAAATAGATTTTTCAACTTTTTCAGTATAGGCAAATGCTGCAATTTCTTTTTGTACAGCATTGAATTCTAAATCTTTTAATGTTTGCTCTGATATTTGCATTTAGCTAGAGTGCTAATTTTATTATAAAAAACTATATTATAGGTAATTTAGATGTTTTTTGGTTGAATGTGTTCAAACAAAGCTAATCCTTTTACAAATATATGGATTTAAAATTAGCACATTTTTATCAAGCTATTTTTATACGTTCTCTAATTCTAAATAATATTTTATAATATTCTTTATTTCCTCATTTAGTTTATAAATATCATCTATTTTAGTAAGTTCTGTTTTTATTTCTTTTTTTGTTTCGTCAAAAATTCCAATTTGTAATCTTTTATCTGTAAAATATAATCGACAAATCGGTTTTCTATTGTTATCATCAAATAAGATTGCGAAATAAGATTGCGCATCTCTGTAAATAATTCTTTCTGGCGAACATTCTGCTGTACAAATTGCCTTTATAATTAAAAATGCATTTAGTTCATCTTTAGTTGTAATAATTTTTGAATCTTCTAAATCAGTTTCAGAGTCCTCTAAATTAGAATTATTAATTTTAGTTTCCTTGTTCAATGCTGTTTGTAAACGGTCTGTTACGACATCACTAAAATGTTGATTGAATGAATTTTTGACCAAACCTGTAAATTGATCTAATACTTTTTGTGTAATAATTGATGGATAAATTTGCTTTGCAAAATGACGAACAAAATCCGCCGACGGATTATTAATTTCTTCATTAATAAGTGCTTTTAATTCATTTGTGTATTTCAAGTCACTTGCGGTATTTACAATTTTTTCAAAATCAAACTGAGATTTATGAAACTTTTTAAGTTCTTCAATTTGATTTTCTTTTATTTCAGTTATATCAAAGTGAAAAAATGGTTTTTCGTCCATTTTATTTGTTTCTACTAAATCAGTGAAAAACTTATATTCAATTCCATTTGTCAATATTGCAAATTTTGCTTTTGTTGTATGAAAATATCGAAACAATTGAGATGCATTACTTATAGATAAAGGTGCAGCATGATGTTTACATTCAATCAAAATAATAGGTTCATTTTCTTGAATAATTGCATAATCAATTTTTTCACCTTGTTTTATTCCCAAATCTGCAGTAAACTCGGGTACAACCTCAAAAGGATTAAAAACGTCATACCCAAGATCTTTAATAAAAGGCATAATAAATGCATTTTTAGTAGCTTCTTCTGTTGTTACTTGAGCTTTTAAGGTATCAACTCTTTCGCCTAATTTTTTTACAATATCTTTAAAATCCATAATTAATTTTGTGTTTTCAATAAAGTTAAAGAGTATGATTTGTATATTTTTACGGTTTCACGTAATTGGATAATAAATGAGAGATAATTTTTATTTGCAGTACGATGAAATAAAACATAATTTTAGATTTCAAAAAAAATGAATAATGATTGCAGATATAGAGGAGTCTTGGAAAGGAGTTTTAAAAAATGAATTTGAAAAAGATTATTTCATAAAATTAACCGAATTTATTAAAAATGAATATGCTACAAAAATAATTTATCCACCTCAATCTCAAATTTTTTCTGCTTTCGACTACACATCTTTTCATGATGTAAAAGTTGTAATCATAGGTCAAGATCCTTATCATGGCGAAGGACAAGCAAATGGTTTGTCATTTTCTGTTGCCAATTATGTTAAAATTCCACCAAGTTTGCGAAATATTTATAAAGAATTAAAAACTGATTTAGGAATAGAAGAATCCGTTTCTGGTAATTTAGAATCGTGGGCAAAACAAGGTATTCTGTTGTTAAATGCGACGTTAACTGTCGAAGCTTCTAATGCAGGTTCGCATCAAAAGAAAGGTTGGGAAGAATTTACAGATACAGTTATAAAACTACTTTCAGAAGAAAAACAAAATATAGTTTTTATACTTTGGGGAAGTTATGCGCAGAAAAAAGGAGCAAAAATTGATCGAACGAAACATTTAGTTATAGAAACGGCTCATCCATCTCCGTTAGGAGCTTACAGAGGTTTTTGGGAGAGCAAACCTTTTTCTAAAACAAATGAATATCTTAAAAGTAAAAATATTCAAGAAATTAACTGGAAAATATAAGATTACATCGCCATAATTTTGTCTAAATATTCTTTAAATATAATTGGATGATTTATATTAATGTAAGGAATTTCATTTGTAATAGGTTCTTTTAATTTATTATAAGTTGCTACAAAAATTATCGAATTTGGCTGATTTCTTTTGATTATTTCAAGACTATTTTTTATTTGATCTTGATCATAATCATTGCTAATATATGTAAGAACGTGTGTAATATTAAGGTTGTCTAAACATTCTTTGATTGATTCTGTTGATTGATTTTCTCCTAAATAAATACTTTTTTCACCATTTAATTTTAATAATAAATGTCCGTACAATAATTCGATATCGTTAAATTCGTTTTCGGGTAAAAATAACAGCCAAGTACGTTTATTTTCAGAAGAATAGGCGGTAGATTTTATTAAGAAAAATAATTGTTTTCGAATTAAATTTTTTGTAAAAGATTTGATAGAAGAATAGACAGAATTCATATCTAAAAGAATGGCCAATTCGCTAATTAATGGAAAAACAATTTTTATACAACAGTCCTCAATACCCATTTGTTTGAAGCAAATTGATAAGATAGAATCAAATGATTTTGCATCGTATGTAAAGCAAAAGCAAACCAATAAATTGACTAATGATGAAAAATCATTATTCTTTTTTAGAAAATTTTGAAGCTCGAATTCTATTATCACACATAATTCTGAAATAGACTGTGCACAAAGTTTTTCTACCGTATAGCGTTGATTAGAGTTTACTAAAAATGAAATAATAATTAATTTTTTTAAATCATCTTTCGTAAAAAGAGATGATTTAGTGATTTTTTCATCATTAAAAATTTTATATTTCTTGTTCCATAAAACAATCATTTGTTCATTTAATTTTGAAAATTGAACCAAATGATTTAATGTATAGCTGTACATAGTAGAGATTTTTTACAAATTTTACGATTACGTGTATTTACTTTTAAAGTTAATCATATATTTCAATCATATTCTATTTATTTTTGTAATATTGATAATTAATTATGCTGTTTTTTTTGTAATTGATAATTAGCGACACATTTTTTAGTATAAAAAAATGCTACCTTAGCAATAAGGATAAAATCAAAACACAAATAAATGTCACAAATAGCTCAAGAAGAGAAAAAAGAGAAGTTCGTACATCCTGTACAAGAGGCTTATCAACCCAAAAATAAAGTACGTATTGTAACTGCAGCTGCTTTATTTGACGGTCATGATGCGGCAATTAATATCATGCGTCGAATTATACAAGCAACTGGTTGCGAGGTTATTCATTTGGGACACGATAAATCTGTAGAGGATGTTGTAAACACTGCGATTCAGGAAGATGCGAATGCAATTGCTATGACGTCTTATCAAGGTGGACACAACGAATATTTTAAATATATGTATGATTTGCTTCAAGAGAAAGGAGCTGGTCATATTCGCATTGTTGGTGGAGGCGGAGGAGTAATTCTTCCAACAGAAATCAAAGAATTGATGGATTACGGTATTACACGTATCTATTCTCCAGACGATGGTCGTGCACTTGGTTTACAAGGAATGATTAACGATATGGTAGAAAAAGCAGATTTTCCGACAGGTAATTTGGTTTTACCAGCAGGTAAAGACGTTTATCAATCCCTAAAAGATAAAGACGTTACAACGATTTCTCGTTTAATTTCATTAGCAGAAAATAGAGAAGAAGACTTTTTGAAAGAGTTTGATTATACAAAAGTAGAAGATAAATCTGCGCCAGTTCTTGGAATTACAGGAACAGGTGGAGCAGGTAAATCATCAATGGTAGACGAGTTAGTTCGTCGTTTTTTGATTGATTTTCCAGAAAAAACAATTGCTTTAGTTTCAGTAGATCCATCTAAGAAAAAAACAGGAGGAGCATTATTAGGAGATCGTATTCGTATGAATTCTATTAATAATTCGCGTGTTTATATGCGTTCTTTGGCTACTCGTCAATCAAATTTAGCTTTGTCTAAATATGTAGGCGAAGCGCTTCAGGTGCTGAAATCTGCAAATTATGACTTAATTATACTTGAAACTTCGGGTATTGGTCAATCAGACACAGAAATTTTAGATCATTCTGATGCTTCGTTATATATTATGACACCAGAATTTGGTGCAGCGACGCAATTAGAAAAGATTGATATGTTAGATTTTGCTGACATTGTTGCCATCAATAAATTTGATAAACGTGGAGCATTAGACGCGCTTAGAGATGTTAAAAAACAATATCAGCGCAATCATAATTTATGGGATATAGATCCAGATACAATGCCAGTTTTTGGAACAATTGCTTCGCAATTTAATGATCCAGGAACTAATCAATTGTACAAATCGATTATTGATAAAGTGGTAGAAAAAACAGGTGCTGATTTGAAATCTAATTTTGAGATTACAAAAGAGATGTCAGAGAAAATCTATGTTATTCCACCAAGTCGTATTCGTTATTTATCTGAAATTGCAGAAAATAATCGTGCGTATGATGCAAAAGCAATTAATCAAAAAGATGTTGCGCAAAAATTGTACGGTATTTTCAAGACAATCGAAACTATTTCTGGTCAAATACCTACATTAACTCAGCATGGTATAGAAATTACAGGAACAAATAATCTTGATTTATCAAAAGTATTATTAGCTGAATTTGATAAATTGAAAAAAGACTTTGATCCTCACAATTGGGAAGTAATTTTTACGTGGGATGAAAAGGTAAATAAATATAAAAATCCAGTTTATACATTCAAAGTTCGCGATAAAGAAATTAATATTCAGACGCATTCTGAGTCTTTATCGCACTTACAAATACCAAAAGTTGCTTTACCAAAATATGAAGCTTGGGGAGATATTTTGAAATGGGTTTTACAAGAGAATGTTCCAGGAGAATTTCCATTTACATCAGGTCTTTATCCGTTTAAGCGTGAAGGAGAAGATCCAACACGTATGTTTGCTGGAGAAGGAGGACCAGAACGTACAAATAGACGTTTTCATTATGTTTCGAAAGGAATGCCTGCAAAACGTTTGTCAACAGCTTTTGATTCGGTAACTTTATATGGAAATGATCCAGGTCACCGCCCAGATATTTATGGTAAAATTGGAAATGCAGGAGTTTCGATTTGTTGTTTAGATGATGCAAAGAAATTGTATTCAGGGTTTGATTTGTCTCATGCAATGACATCTGTATCGATGACAATTAATGGTCCAGCACCAATGTTGCTAGGATTTTTTATGAATGCAGCAATCGATCAAAACTGTGAAAAATATATCAAAGAAAATGGTTTAGAAGCTGAAATCGATGCTAAAATCGATGCTATTTATAAAACAAAAGGTGTAGAAAGACCATGTTACAATGGTGAATTACCAGAAGGAAATGATGGTTTAGGATTGATGCTTTTAGGTGTTACGGGTGATTTAGTTTTACCTGCTGATGTTTATGCGGAAATTAAGAAAAATACATTGGCACAAGTTCGTGGAACGGTACAAGCAGATATTTTAAAAGAAGATCAAGCACAGAATACATGTATTTTCTCAACAGAATTTGCATTGCGTTTGATGGGAGATGTACAAGAATATTTTATCAAAGAAAATGTTCGTAACTTCTATTCTGTGTCTATTTCTGGTTATCATATTGCCGAAGCGGGAGCAAATCCAATTACACAATTGGCGTTTACTTTGGCAAACGGATTTACGTATGTCGAGTATTATTTATCTCGTGGAATGGATATCAATGCATTTGGACCAAACTTATCGTTCTTTTTCTCGAATGGTATCGATCC